>WLWR01000026.1 GCA_012103495.1 Legionellales bacterium | reverse complement strand
TTGTAACGCACATCTAAGGGTATACCCGTTTGTTCAGTAAACTGTTCAAGCAGAGGGCCAACCAAGGCTTCACCACGCCCACTGTATACGACCAACGGTGTTTGAGCGATGGCGACGGTGCTCATTGCCCAAACGATAATGGCAATCAAAGCTCTGATCATGAAAAGGACCTTCTGCGTGTTATTTTAGCTAATGCAAATGATAATCGTTCTTATCTATGTGTCAAGTATTGCTGGCACATTTTCTTTACAGCGATCCTTGGATTAAAAGTTGAGCGATGGATGAAGGTTGTTGAACTTGAATATAATTCGTATCTATTTAGCATGGTTGGTGCGAACGGCTACCTTTGCTATATCTTGAATGTAAATTTGGATTTTCATCAAGATCTTGAAAGTACGATGGGTATAGAACAACTTCACATCGATCTCACTTTCAGAAGAATTATTTGCTCATGCAATTGGTGAACATTTCTGTCTGATGGATTCGTCCATGGAATGGGTAGCATATTTAAATAAGCGTGTTACAATCGCGACACTTAAACTAAGCGTTCATGTATTACATGCCAAAACGAACTGATATTAAGTCGATTCTGATTTTAGGCGCAGGACCGATCGTGATTGGCCAAGCCTGTGAATTTGACTATTCCGGGGCGCAAGCGTGCAAAGCGCTGCGCGAAGAAAACTATCGAATTGTTTTGGTCAATTCCAATCCTGCCACCATCATGACAGACCCAGACATGGCCGATGCTACTTATATTGAGCCGGTGCATTGGGAAATTGTCAGCAAAATTATTGAACAAGAACGACCGGATGCCATTTTGCCCACCATGGGAGGGCAAACGGCATTAAATTGTGCATTGGATTTGGCGCGCGAGGGCATCTTAGAACAGTATCAAGTCGAAATGATTGGTGCCAGCAAACAAGCCATCGACAAAGCTGAAGATCGTCAACAATTTCGTGCGGCGATGCAGCGCATCGGATTGGCGATGCCAAAATCAGCGATTGCCCACAGTTTGGAGCAAGCCTTACAAGCCCAACCTGAGATTGGTTTTCCAGCCATTATTCGTCCTTCTTTTACCATGGGCGGCAGTGGCGGTGGCATTGCTTACAACATCGAAGAATTTACCCAGATTTGTGAGCAGGGTTTGGAATTATCGCCCACCCATGAATTGTTGATCGATGAATCGGTGCTAGGTTGGAAAGAATTTGAAATGGAAGTGGTGCGTGATACACAAGATAATTGCATCATTGTGTGTGCCATTGAAAATGTCGATCCCATGGGTGTTCACACAGGCGATTCGATCACCGTGGCGCCTGCGCAAACATTAACTGACAAAGAATACCAATACATGCGCGATGCTTCAATTGCGGTACTGCGTGAAATTGGCGTGGACACCGGCGGTTCCAATGTGCAATTTGGTGTGAACCCAAACGATGGGCGCATGGTGGTTATTGAAATGAATCCACGGGTGTCGCGCAGTTCAGCACTGGCATCCAAAGCGACCGGTTTTCCGATTGCAAAAGTAGCGGCCAAATTGGCGGTAGGGTTTACCCTGGATGAGTTGCGTAATGAAATCACCGGTGGCTTGATGCCAGCTTCGTTTGAACCCACCATCGACTATGTGGTGACTAAAATCCCGCGCTTTAATTTTGAAAAATTTCCACAAGCCGAACCACGCTTAACCACGCAGATGAAATCAGTGGGTGAAGCGATGGCCATCGGTCGTACATTTCAAGAATCATTACAAAAAGCCATCCGCAGCTTGGAAATTGGACGCGATGGTTTGAACACCCTCATTGACGCAAAGCAACAAGACGAAATGAGTTTGTTGCGTGGGTATTTACATGTTCCATCGCCGGATCGGTTGTGGCACGTGGCCGATGCTTTTCGTTTAAATATGAGTTTGGCGGAGATTCATCAACAATGTGATATTGACCCTTGGTTTCTAACGCAGATTGAAGCCCTCGTGCGTAGTGAACAACACTTGCAAACGCAAGCGATCATTGACTTGGACGCCAATCAATGGCGTCAATTGAAACGTCAAGGGTTTTCAGATAGCCGTTTGGCAACCCTGTTGGCAACCGATGAAGCAACCGTTCGTGCTACGCGTAAAAAACTGGGCGTGACGCCGGTTTACAAACGCATTGATACGTGTGCCGCGGAATTTCCTACTACCACCGCTTATCTTTACTCCACCTATGAACAAGTGTGTGAATCACGACCGAGTAACAAACGCAAAGTGATGATTCTAGGCGGTGGTCCCAATCGTATTGGCCAAGGCATTGAATTTGATTATTGCTGCGTTCACGCTACGTTAGCATTGCGTGAAGACGGATTTGAGACAATCATGGTTAATTGCAATCCGGAAACGGTGTCCACCGATTTTGATACCTCGGATCGACTGTATTTTGAACCGGTGACTTTGGAAGATGTATTAGCCATTATTGATGTTGAGCAACCCGAGGGGGTGATTGTTCATTACGGAGGACAAACACCATTAAAATTGGCGCGAGGTTTGGCCGAGGCCAATGTGCCAATTGTAGGAACTATGCCAGATGCCATTGATCGCGCTGAGGATCGTGAGCGTTTTCAACAATTGATCCAAAAATTAAATTTATATCAACCTCCCAATGGCACCGTGAATAGTGAACAGCAAGCGATTGCTGTGGCCAAACAAATTGGCTATCCCTTGGTTGTGCGGCCTTCGTATGTATTGGGTGGACGCGCGATGGAAATTGTACATACCGAAGAAGATTTATTGCATTATTTAACCCATGCTGTGCAAGTGTCTAATGAATCTCCCGTATTGTTGGATCGCTTTTTAAATGAAGCCATTGAAGTGGATGTCGACGCGGTGTGCGATGGTACCGATGTGTTGATTTGTGGCATCATGGAGCATATTGAGCAAGCCGGTGTGCACTCGGGTGATTCGGCATGTACGTTGCCAGCGTTCAGTTTAAGTGTGGTATTGCAAGAAGAATTGAAGCAACAAATCCGACTGATGGCGCTGGAGTTGGGTGTAGTGGGTTTATTGAATGCCCAGTTTGCTATTCAATCGGATGATATTTATGTCTTGGAAGTCAACCCTAGAGCGTCGCGTACGGTTCCTTTTGTTTCTAAGGCCACTGGTGTCCCATTGGCGAAAATTGCAGCACGATGCAAGATGGGGCAAAGTCTGCGTGATTTAGGGTATACACAAAACACACGATTGCTGCCGTATTACTCGATTAAGCTGCCGGTATTTCCTTTTATTAAATTTCCAGGAGTGGATTCAATTTTAGGACCAGAAATGAAATCCACCGGTGAAGTGATGGGGATTGCCAAACGATTTGGTCAAGCGTTCGCGCGCGCGCAGTTGGGCGCGGGAGTGAATATTGAACGCCGGCGTAAAGCGTTTGTCAGTGTGCGTGATGCCGATAAGGCTGGTATTGCCCCGGTGGCCAAGCGGTTGGTTGAGTTGGATTTTGAAGTGGTCGCAACACGTGGTACAGCACGTGTGTTGGATGCGGCTGGCATTCCATTTACTCAAGTAAATAAAGTTGTCGAAGGTCGTCCGCATGTGGTTGACATGATTAAAAATGATGAAATTGATTTCATCGTCAATACCACCGAAGGCAAGCAAGCCATTGCTGATTCTTTCACCATTCGCCAGAGCGCTTTGCAACAAAAAGTATGTTATACCACTACCTTATCCGGCGCAAAAGCCGCTTGTCTTGCCATGAAATATGAAGATCGCAGCACGGTTTATTGCTTGCAAGCATTGCATCATTTATTTAATTAGATAGTCATCTGTTGTAACAATTCTGATGGATTAATGCGTTTGCCAATACGTTTGAGCCTGATCAAGTTGTTCAACGGTGCCAATGTTGAACCAGGCACCGGTATAATGTTCACCAGAAATTTTTTGTAAAGGACAGTATTGCTCAAATAGAACCGACAACGGTAAACGAGTGGTGGAACGATGAGCAAACAAGTCTGGATGGTAGATACCTAAGCCAGAAAAAGTATACGGATGTTTGCCAGCAATGGATTCACGAGATAATTTTGAACCGTGTAAGTTAAAATCTCCCTGCAAATGAAACGATGGATTATCAACCACAATTAAATGCGCCAAATCAGTGATTGACTGATGCAAGCGTTGATAAGGGAAATCGGTCCAAACATCGCCATTGACGATGGCAAACGGTTGCGTGCCTAGCAAGGGGAGTGCGTGAATAATGCCACCGGCTGTTTCGTAGGCTCCTGGCGGTTCGGGAGAAAATTCAATGGTTAATGTCGGTAAATGTACCTGTTGTACGGCATGAATAATTTGCTCGCCTAAATGCGCTACATTGATTACCACGTGTTGTATATTTGCGGCGGCTAATTTTTCTAAATGATGTACGATAAGCGGTTTACCACCAATGGGAATAAGGACTTTGGGTAAAGTGTCTGTCAAGGGGCGTAATCGTTCGCCTCGGCCCGCTGCTAGAATCATACACGTGTTCATAGTATTGGCTTCCAATGTTTGTGAAACCCTGCTGCAACAAGAGAGCGTTGTTGCAAACGTGTGTTATTTGAGATGGATCGAAAGTTAATGTTCATTGGGAAGTTGGTCCCAAACATGTTGGTGAATGAAGCTCAGCAAATCATTCATTTCAGGGTATTTTTGACCAACACGGACGATGTATTCCAATATGCGTGGAATGTCTGCTAAATATCGCGGTTTATTATCACGAATATTCAAGCGGGCAAAGACACCTAGCACTTTTAGATGACGTTGCAAACCAGTAAGGTCAAACCAATAAATAAAATCTTCACGAGTGACAGTGGGTAAAAAATCCATTTGCGCCAGTGCTGCTAAATAATAATCGATCCATTGATCAATTTTATGCTGTGGCCATACTAAATAACAATCACGCAGCAGTGAAACCAAATCGTAACTTATTGGGCCATGCATGGCGTCTTGAAAATCAATGACCCCGACTTGAGCAGTAGTGGTCCACAATAAGTTACGTGAATGGAAGTCGCTGTGAGTGAAGACCGTAGGTTGTTGAGCAATTTGTGTTGTTAAAAACTGATATGTGCGTGTTAGTAACTCTCGTTCTGCTGGGCTTAAGGACAATTGTAATTGTTGTTGCAAGAACCATTGATCAAATAAATTCAATTCACGCTGAATGAACCGTTTGCCAAATACGGGCAAAGATGGATGATTTACCGTTTGACACTGTTGTAATTTAATTAATGTATCAATTGCTTGCTGGTATAGCAGATCGGGATCATGGTGGGTAATGGCTGATAAATACAACTCATCACCTAAATCACTAATTAATAAAAAACCTTGCTGCAAATCTTTGGCAAAAATTTGTGGGACACAAATGTCTTGTTGCTGCAGTGCCTGAGCAATTTGAATAAAAGGCAAACTGTTTTCTTTCGCCGGTGGGGCATCCACTAAAACTAGGCTGTGTTGTGGATAATGGACACGATAATATCGACGAAAGCTAGCGTCGTTGGCAAGAGGGGTGATTTGTTGAGGGGTTCCGGGTGCCTGTTGGGCAAGCCAGTACTGTAAATTTTGGTAACGAACATCTACTACCATGCTCAATTCCTGTTTATAATGGCGACTGATTTTTTCGGCAATCAAATTATGCAAGGCTTTTTCCGTAGTGAACAAACATTTCTTTTTGGTCTGTAGTCTACTCGCATGGCTTGTTTCACCGTTCGCAGTCGCCTCGACGACATCTGAGGCGGATATTAAAAAACGATTCTGGGGAAAAAACAAGCAATATCGTGTAAATTGGGCAAAACAACTTGGTTGGGTTGAAGACCCCAACATGCCGACCATTTGCCGTGGCTATTACATTCCCAAAGAATCAACGTTTCCTGAATCGTTACCGGATATTCCCGCTGCACCCATTACTTACATTACGGCAGACTCCGGAGAGCTACGACCAACAGGGCGTTCTGATTTGATTGGTAATGTGATGGTGCATCAGTCAGGACGTTCGGTCACCGCCGATCGTGCGCAAGTGTATCGGAATGCCAACGGTGACATTATCAAAATTAATTTATATGGAGAAGTCACCACCGAAGAAGATGGCAAAATGATCATTACGCCGCAAGCACAATTGGATTTGGTTAGTAATACCAGCACTACCGGAGCAGCGCTGTATCGATTTCGATTGGATCGATTTCCAGCCAATGCAGATTTTTCTCGTGTCGCGCACGAGTTGTATGGTTGGGGCCACGCGGATCAAATTATCCAAATTGACAAACAACATTTTGAATTGGTCAATGCAACTTACACCACCTGTCCACCAACGAGGATGCCTTGGCAAATTCGTGCTCGCCAATTGTATATTGATCAAGAAAAAGATGAGGGAATTGCTAAGCATGCAACTTTTAATATTGGCAATGTACCTATTTTATACGCACCAATTTATAAGTTTCCATTGGCGGGTCAACGTAAGACAGGATTTTTATTGCCGTTGGTGGGTTACTCTCAAGATTTAGGGGCGATCGTTGGTTTTCCTTTTTATTTAAACATTGCGCCAAATGTGGATGCGACCATTACCCCGACCTATTATTCACAACGTATTTTTGCACTTAATACTAATTTTCGTTATTTATTTGCCATGGGCCAAGGAACGATAAATTTTGATTTCTTGCCGAATGATCGTGAATTTGCCAAGTTTAAACAACAAAACCAAACATTGGATCCAGGCATCTTAAAAGATAGCAATACACGCTATGGTTTACGATACACTCATTTTTCTCAGTTCAATCCAAATTGGAGTGGTTCACTGGATTTGAACAAAGTTTCCGATGATTTCTACTTGCAAGATTTATCCACTAATTTAGTGACAGCGACGGAAAATCAATTGTTACGGCAAGGCCGGTTGGACTATCGAAATGAACATTGGGATTTGTTTGCCTTGTTGCAAAGTTATCAAACCTTATCGCCATTCAATCAACCGCTTACCAATCCCGTTTATCGACGGTTGCCGCAAGTCGGTGCCAAAGCGGTTTACCCAGAATTATGGCCACGGATTAATTTCAATTTTGCCGGTGAATTTAATCATTTTGAATGGCCACTTCCCAGCAGGCCCGAACCGGCGGGTTCTCGATTCAATCTGTATCCGGAATTAATGATGCCTTTGTCATCGGCGAATGGTTTTTTTACCCCGAGAATTTTGTTGCATCAATCTAATTATCATCTACAACAACCCATGCCTAATGTGCAACGAAATATTAATAGAACAGCACCGGTATTTTCAGTAGACAGTGGTTTGTATTTCAATCAACAACAACGTTGGTTTGGCCGATCGTATCAGCATACAGTCACTCCCCGAATATATTATTTGTGGGTGCCCACAATCAATCAAAACCAAATTCCCAATTTTGATTCCACGTATAATATTTTTAATTTTGATCAATTATTTCGTTACAATCGATTCTCTGGTAATGATCGCATTATGAATGCCAATCAAATCAGTGTGGCGTTAAGTTCTAGTTGGTACGATGAAGCGCTAGGCTATGAACGATTTAGTTTCGGATTGGGGCAAATTTATTATTTTGCCAAACGTACAATTTCATTGTGCAATGAAGTTAATACCATCAATTGCAACACGACTTTATCAAATCCCAATGCAACCATTGTTGGATTTACTTCGAATCAATCTTCTGCGTCACCGCTGGCTGGATTTACTAATGTAAATTTTACGCCGAAGCTCGGTTTGGTTTCCAATGCCGCTTGGGATCCCAGTACCTCCAGCATGGACAATGCCAATGTCAGTTTAGTATTCCGTCCTAACCAAGAAAAATTAGTGAGTGTGGGCTATTCATTTTTAGTTGATGGAGACATTACTTTGGCTGCAACTGACAAACCAGACAATACGTTGCATTATCTAAATACATCCGTGGCATGGCCCTTGTCCGAACGATGGTCATCCATCGGTATTTTTCAATACAGTTTGAGTAAAAAAACCAGTATGGAATATTACTTGGGATTGGAATACAATGCCTGTTGCTGGGGGGTTCGAGTGTTGGGTGGCCGATTGTTTAGAAATTTAGACAGTAATTTCAAGCCTAATTTTCGGAATGCCATCTTTGTGCAATTTGTATTTAGAGGATTATCCAATATTAGTTCTTCCAATCAAGTGCGAAGCTTGATTGCTGAGAATTTACCAGGTTATTTAGATCGATTTTGAGGTGTGTGATGCGTTGGGTGATAGTGTGGATATGTTGTTGGTTACCGGTAACCACAGTGTGGGCTGAAGTCGAAAACGATAAGCTCGATAAGGTGATCGCTGTCGTGAATGAGGGTGTGGTGACGGAACGTGAATTGAATGAACGATTGGATGCGGTGAAACAGCAATTTTCTGATACAGAAGTTGAGTTGCCGCCAGACGATATCTTACGTAAACAAGTTTTGCAGCAATTGATTGATATTGATTTGCAATTACAGTTGACCAAACGCGCTAATTTTTCCATTCCTGATCGTGAGTTGGAACGTGCGATTGAAAACATTGCGCGCCATAATAATTTAACAGTAGAACAGTTGCGAGAAGAAGTGGTGGCCAGTGGATTGAATTACGATTCCTATCGTGAAAGCATTCGGCGTGAATTAACTATCAATCAATTACAACAACAAGCCATCGGGCCAAGTGTTGTGGTTACCGATCAGCAAATTGAAGATTATTTAGCAATGTACCAAGAGCAAGCGAAATTAAATCAACAATATCATGTAAAAAATATTTTAATTGCCTTGCCTGAATCTCCCACACCTACCCAGGTCAATCAGGCGCGCAAAAAAATCAACGATATTTTGGCCAAAGTGAAACAGGGCGAAGATTTTTCGGAAGTTGCATTACGTGAATCCGGTGGACGTAGTGCGCTGCAAGGAGGGGATTTAGGTTGGCGTCAGTTGGCGGCTTTGCCAGAAATTTTTGCTGAAAAAGTGGTAGAAATGGAACCGGGGGATATTGCCGGTCCTTTGCAGGCAGCCAATGGATTTCATTTGATTCAATTGGTAGCGGTACGTGGACATCCTGATGAACAAATGGATGTTACCTTAACGCATGTGCGGCATATTTTGATTCAGCCCAATCAGCAGATATCAGCCAGTCAAGCACGACAGAAATTATTAGAATTGCGCCAAGCTATTTTAGATGGTGAGGACTTTTCTCAGTTGGCTAAACAACATTCCGCAGATCCTGGCAGTGCCAATAAAGGAGGTGATTTAGGTTGGGTGAAAGCGCAAAGTTTGGTCCCTAGCTTCGCCGAAGCAATGGCGGTGTTGGAGTCAGGTCAACTCAGTCAACCGATCCAAACGCAATTTGGTTTTCATTTGATTGAAGTATTAGGACGCAAAACCCAAGACGATACGCAAGAACAATTGCATGTGCAAACCCGTGAGTTTATTTTCCAACGTAAGTTTGCTGAAGCAGTGGATAATTGGTTGCAAGAGTTGCGTGCACAGTCGTTTATTCAAATTTTGGATGAGTCTTTACGGGATGATGATGATGACGATGAATTCAATTGATGAAACGCTTAATTCTGACCGCGGGTGAACCGGCAGGTATTGGCCCTGATATTATTCTGCAATTGGTGCAGGAACATTCTTCCAGTGCGCAGTGGGTGGTGGTGGCCGATAAACAATTGTTAGCCGAGCGCGCCCAGCAATTGGGACGATCAATTGAATTACTTGATTGGCATCCGCAAGTTCCTATTACCCCACAGCGATTAAATCAATTGTGGGTCCATCATGTTCCATTGGCGCAGCATTGTATTGCAGGACAATTAAATGTGGCCAATGCGACGTATGTGTTAGAGACGCTGCAATTTGCAACCCAAGCGTGTTTGAATCAACAATTTGACGCACTGGTCACCGCACCCGTGCACAAGGGTATTATCAATGACGCGCAAATCCCATTCACCGGTCATACGGAATTTTTAGCGGAGTTAACTCATACGCAACGGGTAGTGATGATGTTGGCTGCTGATGAATTACGTGTGGCGTTGGTGACCACTCATCTTCCTTTGGTAAAAGTGCCATCAGCGATTACCGGTGAATTGATCATTGAGACGGTACACATTGTGCAGCGCGCACTGCAGCAACAATTTCACATCAAACACCCTCGATTGTTGGTGTGTGGATTAAATCCACACGCAGGTGAACAAGGGCATTTAGGAGGTGAAGAATTGGCAGTGATCTCTCCTGCTTTGCATACGTTACAGCAAGCAGGCATTGCGGTGACTGGCCCATTGCCGGCCGATACTATTTTTGCCGCTCACCACTTGGCCAATGCCGATGTTGTTATTGCTATGTATCATGATCAAGGATTGCCGGTGGTGAAATACCATAGTTTTGGTCACGCGGTGAATGTGACATTGGGATTGCCGATCATCCGTACTTCGGTTGATCACGGGACAGCATTGGATTTGGCTGGTAGTGGCAACGCCGATCCAGGCAGTTTGCTGGCAGCGGTGAATTTGGCAGTTAAAATGGCTGGCGATTAAATAAGGACTGAATTTTAGCAAAATACCTTTCGCAGATTCATCATGTGACGTACGCGTTATACCCTGGAAGATGAAAGGCATTGTGCAGTGATTTATAGGTATACAGGTAGATAGGGGAAGACCCGTTGAACAGCACCTTGTGCGATGTGCTTAGAAAAATCCTACTTGGGCTGGTTGATTGAATAATGGTTGTGCATCGTGCTTCACGCGAGATTTTGCATCTCCGGTGATTGTTGCCAAAATAAAACGCCCACGATTTATCGTGGGCGTTTTATTCACTAGCGAAGATGGCTTTAGATTAAATCACCTTGCCATTTGAGACCTGCGTAGAAGCCGTGGTAACCAAAGTTGTTTTGGTTGCCAGGAATGCCAGAATTGCTAGGTTCAAAGGTAAGCGTTTTCTTGCTAACGTCGAGTGAATCAGGAATTGCATTTACAGGTGCTTTCATCACTTGTAAATAGTTAACCCACTGATAACCCGCTTCGATCATCATTGTGCCAGTGGCCAAGGGTACATCGTACTGCAACCCTAATTTGGCTTCCAATGCGGGAGCTATGGTACGGGTACGTTGATCGGGCATGGTTTCTATAAATGCAATATCATTTTTAGGCGTTGATGGAGTGAATTGCATTAGGGTGGTGCTATTTTTACGAACTTTACTGGTTCCAGCCAAGACTGTAATTGCGCCTTTACCGACCAGGCTCAAGTTCGAATCACCAATGGCATAAGCAGAGTCAATACCGACTCGAGGACCAATACCTTTAAAAGTTTGTTCGTAATTTAATTGTGAACTAGCAAAAACAGGGTTTTCTGTGCCAAATTGTGCAACTTGATCGAAGTGTGAACGAGCACGCTTGATTGAAACAGATTGTAAACCCGCATGCAATCGAGTGGTCACTTGACTACCCCAATAAGCGGTTTGTCCAAATTCTAAGTTTACAGCGCTGAATTTACTTTTGATTTGTTCAGCTGAATCAGAGATATTTGTCAATGAATTTTTACGGGTGTCGATAATTGGAGTCAATAAGGTATCAAGTGGTTGTACATTGCGTTTGCTGGTTTTGGAAAAATAAGTCCAGTTCAAACTGACGTCTTTACCTTCACCAAACAAATAAGCGGTGTTTAATTCAAAGCCAGAAGCCCATTTAGAATGACTGCTTAAATCGCTGTACAGTTGATCACCGGTGGGTTGTACAAATAAGTATTTGGCGCCCACTTGCCATCCGGCTTGTTCACAACCGACGGTGACGCTGTCACCGGCACAAGTAGAATCAATCGTGCCAGCCAGGGCTGTACTGCTTGCCCCCAAGGCGGCTAGTGCTATTACGATTTTTCTTAAGTTCATTTTGCTATTTCTCCTGTTTTTTTGCTAACTAGCGGCCGGGATTGTAACTAGTTTTGATCAAAAGATCATCTAATTGTTGATGTTAATTACATTTTGTGTAAACTGAAGTCAAGGGCTATCCTAAGTGGCTCTTAAAACAGATCAAAGCCCGACCGTTAGGAAGACGGTCGGGCTTTTTTTATGCAGTGTGTGATTGGGTGAATTTATAAGGTGGTAAAGGGGAAATGATGGTCATGTGTTCTGAAAAGACGAAGAAGGAGCTTCTTCCTCGTTGATAGTGGATTGAGCAGGCTGCTCTGCAGGCATGGTTTTTCCATCACTGCGTGTATATGCGTCTAAGGATGCTTTTAATTGGTCAATTTCTTCGAAGAGTTTTTCACCATGAGAGGACTTGAGTTTTGGCTTCTGGTTAAAAAGGATGCCTGCAGTGAGAACATACATAAATAGCTTTAAGATAAAGCTTATTGTTTCAAAAATTTTATGACGATGTGCTTGTATGATGTCTCGGTTATCTTGAGATACTATTGACGGATAGCCACTGGGTGCCGATGACATAAATATATGCTTTATTTCGCGGATTGTTGAGTCGTTAAGATGCTGCTGTTTATGACCGATCTTGGAGGTCCAATGACAGGTGCTAAGATGAATTTGATAGTTGTTAATTAATGTGGTAGCAATTGTAGTATAAGTTTTCTTTAACTGTTGAAGACGCTGTTGATAATTGTCTTGGAAAGTGTTCAGCAAGAGATTTTTGATTTCAGGTAGAAGGGGTGATTGTTGTACTTGATGGGTTAATTCCGGGTAAGTGTCTAGCTGAGTTTCTAATGTGCGTGAT
>WLWR01000025.1 GCA_012103495.1 Legionellales bacterium | reverse complement strand
AAATAATCAAACTCGACATAGTGTTCCATTTCATCTTGCGCTTGCTTCATTCGATATTCAATCGTAGCACTATCATCTTGTTGACGTTTTTTTAAACGTTGCACCAATTCGGCTAAGCTGGGTGGCAAAATAAAAATACTTTGTGCTTGAGGAAATTGTTGCTTGATTTGGTTAGCCCCCTGCCAATCAATTTCCAAAATTATATCTGTTCCTTGCCGCAACTGATCAAAGACCCATGCTTTTGACGTACCATATTGGCAATTAAAGACGTTGGCATATTCTAAAAAAGCATCCTGCTCTATCATTTGTTGAAATTGATCCGTATCAATAAAAAAATAATTGACACCATTTTTCTCCAGTGGGCGTTTGGCTCGTGTGGTGTGTGAAATAGAGATTTTCAAATGGTCTAATCGACTCACCAATGACTGCACCAAGCTGGTTTTACCAGCCCCTGAAGGCGCAGCAACAATAAATAATTGACCGTGTGCTGTTGTCATACATATCACTCTTCTACATCAACCCAATCAAAATCAATCTTACGCTCATCTAAATCCACCCGCGTCACCAACACGGTTACAGGATCGGTTAATCGAAACGCTCGTCCAGTACGTTCACCAGTCAATCGATGTCGAACCGGATCAAATCGATAATAATCTTTTGGCAAATTGGTAACATGAATCAAACCTTCGACAAAAACATCATCCAATTGGACGAATACACCAAACCCTGTTACAGAAGTGACCCGACCAGAAAACACTTGCCCCAGTTTATCCTGCATAAATTCACATTTGAGCCAAGCAATCACGTCATAAGTTGCTTCATCTGCTCGCCGTTCGGTGGTCGAACAATGCGTGGCCATCTGCTGTAATTGCTCAACGTTGTAAGGCAATTGCTCCGGTGATTGATGATGCAAAATATGTTTAATCATTCGATGCACCAACAAATCAGGATAGCGACGAATGGGAGAAGTAAAATGGGTATATTCGGTATACGCCAAACCAAAATGCCCCACATTTTCAGTCGCATACTCGGCTTGTTTTAAGGAACGTAGTAACACGGTTTGAATTAATTCTTTGTCTGGTCTATCGGCCACTTGATGTAATATTTTGGCAAAATCCTTGGTGGTTGGATGTTCCCCACCTGTGAGATGAATTCCCAATTCACCTAAAAAGCTACGCAAATCTTCTATCTTTTCCACAGCAGGACGATCATGTACTCGAAAAATACCCGGTAATCGATATTCCTGTAAAAAACGCGACGCCGAGACATTGGCTAACAGCATACATTCTTCAATGATGCGGTGAGCAGTATGCCGACGCGTCGGCAGTATTTTTTTAATTTTGCCATTGTCATCAAACTGAAATCGAGTTTCCACCGTATCAAAATCAATCGCACCACGCTGCTGACGAGCAGTAATTAGTAGATTAAAAAGTTGCTGCAAATTTTTCAATTGCGGCCAAACGTGCTGATATTTTTTTTGCAACACTTGATCACCATCCAACATTTTTTGCACATTATCATAGGTCAAACGTGCGTGGGAATGGATCACAGCATCATAGAAACGAAAGTTCTCCAACGTTCCTTCTTGATTAATGTGCATTTCACAAACCACACTGAGTCGATCCACTTTGGGTTTGAGCGAGCACAGTTGATTAGACAAAATAGGTGGTAACATAGGGATGACACGGTTGGGGAAATAAACCGAATTACCGCGGAGCAACGCTTCTTGATCCAGCGCACTGTCAACCGTTACATAATGACTAACATCGGCAATGGCGACTAATAATTTCCACTTACCTTTCGCCAAAGACTCGCAATAAACGGCATCATCAAAATCTTTGGCATCGGCACCATCGATCGTTACCCAATGTAACTCCCGACAATCGGTACGCCCCAACTTATCTCCCGGTTTGACTTGTTTGCCAAAACGTTCAATTTCACTAAAGACTTCAGCCGGCCACTCATGCGGTAAGTTATGCGAATACAGCGCAACATCTATTTCCATTCCAGGATCTAAATGATCACCCAAAACTTTAGTAACTTTGCCAATTGGTTTACTGCGCGTCGATGGTTGACCAACAATATCCACCAACACCACTTGACCATTGGCGGCGCCCCCAATATCAGTTTGCGAAATGTGAATATCTTGATTGATGCGGCGATTCTCTGGTTCAACAAAAGCAACATTTTGCTCTTTATAAAATCGTCCCACAATTTGCTGATTGGCGCGCTCAAGCACTTCATGAATCACCCCATCAAATTTGCCTCGCCGTTGACTGGGAATTTTATTTACCAACGCTCGATCACCATGCAACACTTTGCGCATTTGTTTCGGTGATAAAAATAAATCTTCGCTACCATCGTCAGGGATCAAATAACCAAATCCATCTGGATGCCCTTCCACACGTCCGGCAACCAGCATCAATTTATTTAACAAACACACACGCCCTCGACGATCCAACATCACCTGGCGATCCCGTACCATAGCTTTTAAGCGAAAGGTTAAAGCTTCTTGTTCTTGCTCATCTTGCAATTCAAATTCATCAATAATTTGTTCAAAGGTGGCTGGTTTGCCATACGTTTCCAAATAATTTAACAAATACTCGCGACTGGGAATTGGATTTTGATACTTCTGTGCTTCGCGTTGACTGTGTGGATCGGACTTACGTGAAAATTTTTTGCGTTTACCCATGATTAACCTTCTGCATTTTTTTCATCCTTGGGTAATAAATGTTCCGGAGTCACCCCAGGAATTTCAATCGCTTGTTGAAACATCAATGCCTGAATTTCCGGAAACGTTTGATTTTCCCCCAACCACCCCGTGGTTAACGATTTTTTCTTGGTGTTTAATTTAGGATAGATACACGCGGTGATTACATTCTGACACGGGACATATTGTTCTGAACCGGGCCGCGATTCCACACAAGCCATATTTAATGTTTCATCTTGAACAATGAGCGCCGACCACCGTTGTTGACATAACGACGAAGTCCATTGCGTCACTTTAGTCTCTTTGATAGGTTGATTCACCAACCAAACCAAAGGCGTTTTCTCATTTTGAATTAAAATAAGTTGCGGCTTCCCTTTTGCCACCGGCAATACTAATTTGTCTTGTTTAAAAAATTGGACCAGCGGCTCGCATCCTAGTGGGAATGCCGATTCATCGCCATTAGCCAACATCAACCCTGGCCATGTGAAGACGACTATGAATAAAAATCGTAAACAGCCATTTACTTTCACGCCTCCTGGCTGATACATAACAAACTCCTAAAACCTGATTGGATGACTAAAATTTAGCACGCATCATAACGTACTTACTATATTCTGGCTAGCAAGCGGCAATCCATGTTGATCTACGAAATAATTAACGCTAGAGTACGCTGCTTGCCGAGATGGTGAAATTGGTAGACACGCTAGCTTCAGGTGCTAGTGGGGGAAACCCCGTGGAGGTTCAAGTCCTCTTCTCGGCATAGACTCATCTCACTTGAAGTGTATTCCACTCAATCAAACACCGGTTCTAACAAAATGGTTTCTTGACGATCAGGACCGGTTGATAAAATGACAATAGGAACACCAGTTAATTCAGCAATACGTTCGATGTACCGTTGTGCATTGATCGGCAGTTGATCAAAAGACGTTACGCCTTTGGTTGACGTTTGCCAACCTGGTAAGGTTTCGTAAATGGGTTCCAATTGTTGATAGTCATCAACAATGTTCGGTGGCTGATGAATAACATCACCTGTTGCCGTGCGATAGGCATAGCAAATAGACAATGTTTCCAACGTATCCAACACATCCAACTTGGTTAAACACAATCCCGTTACACTGTTAATCTGTACCGCGCGATTGACAATCACTGCATCAAACCAACCACAACGTCGCGCACGCCCGGTAGAAGCACCAAATTCCTGGCCCCGTTTGGCAATGGTTTGCCCAATGGTATCAACTAACTCGGTAGGAAAAGGTCCACCACCCACACGAGTGGTATACGCTTTGGTAATGCCTAACACTGCATCCAATGCCAGCGGGCCAACGCCTGCCCCACTGGTAACACTGCCAACTGAGGTATTGGATGAGGTAACATAAGGGTAAGTTCCATGATCAATGTCCAGCAACAAACCTTGCGCTCCTTCAAACAACAATCGATCGCCTCGACCTTGATGTTCACTTAACAATTGCACTACATCGGCTAACAGGGGTGTCACTTTAGCAGCGAAGGTTAAACATTCATCCACCACTTGCTCCAAGACAATGGAAGATTGCTGGTAATATTCAGTTAATAGAAAATTATGATATGCCACCAAGGGTGTCACTTTGGCTAACAATTGTGATTCATTTAATAAATCACTCATTCGCAATCCACGTCGTGCGACTTTGTCTTCATACGCCGGGCCAATGCCACGTCCTGTTGTGCCAATTGCTTGTTCGCCTTTTGCTGCTTCACGCGCCTGATCCAATGCAATGTGGGTTGGCAAAATAATCGGACATGCATAACTGATTTTTAATTGTTCCATTACCGGCACTTGCTGAGCGATTAATTGTTCTATTTCATCCCACAGAGCGGGCAATGAAATCACCACCCCATTGCCAATGTAACATTGGGTATTGGCATGCAAAATACCAGAAGGAATTAAATGCAGCACCGTTTTATGCCCATCAATGATTAAGGTATGACCTGCATTATGTCCCCCTTGGAAACGGACCACAGCGGCAACTTGCTCAGTGAGCAGATCGACGATTTTTCCTTTGCCTTCATCACCCCACTGAGTGCCAAGGACCACTAAATGATTCACCATAATTTACAACTCAATTATTCGGCTACCTGAGCATCCGCTCGATTAAAATACTTGAAAAAATCGCCGTCAGGTTGCAACACCAGAAAATCCTGGCTGGTATTAAAGATTGAACGATAAGCATCCATACTGCGATAAAAATTAAAAAAGTCGCGATTTTGGCCATAGGCATTCGCGTAAATTTCAGCCGCTCTTGCATCGCCTTTCCCGCGAATTTTTTGACCTTCGCTGCGCGCCTCAGCCACAATAATAGCTGAACGTGCATCAGCTTGGGCACGAATTTGCTCCGCTTTTGATTTACCATCGGCACGATGTCCATTGGCAATTCGTTGGCGCTCGGTACGCATCCGTTCAAACACAGCATTACTAACTTCTACCGGCAAATCAATCCGCTTAATTCGCACATCAATCACATCGATTCCTAAATTTTGTGCCGTGGATTGTGCCTGTAATTGTACGGTTTCCATAATGTCAGTCCGCTCACCAGACACCACTTCACTGATATTGCGTTTACCAAATTGCGCGCGCAACCCATCGTTGATTTGTTGACGCAGCAATGTCTCTGCTTGAAATGGATTGCCCTGGGTACGGGTGTAATAACGTGACAAATCGATGATGCGCCATTTTACATAATAATCAACCAGCACATCTTTCTTTTCCTCGGTGACAATGCGTGATGATTCAATGTCTAACGTTTGCAATCGGGTATCAAAAATAAGCACTTGGTTGATAAATGGTACTTTGAAATGCAATCCCGGCGTATAAATTTTAACCTCACCGTTGGCATTGCGTTCCAATTTACCCAATCGAGTCAGCAAACCACTTTGCCCCTCTTGCACAGTGAAAATACTGGCATATCCTACAATTAAAGCAATAATCACAATGATAATAACAGTTGAACGATTCATTATTGAGTTCCTCCACGGCCAACGTAACTGTCCCGCGACGGTCGCACATTTTGTCTTTGGGAACTGACCTCCGGATAACGAGTATTGGAGGATGAGTAACCATCCGTATTGATATCAACAGGGGTCGTGCTAGAAGGGCTTACTGGTAACCCCATTCGATCCAACGGTAAATATAACAAGTTATTTCCTTCGGGAACATCGACCAATATTTTATTCGATCCATGATAAACGTCTTTTAATGCGTCTAAATACAAGCGGTCGCGTGTCACACCCGGTGCTTTATTATACTCTGTGAGGATCGCTAAGAATCGCGAACTCTCTCCTTGCGCAGCCAACACGGTACGTTCTTCATAAGCTTTCGCCTCTTCAAAAATACGGGAAGCTTGCCCATGTGCGATGGGGATCACGCTGGCCACGTATGCTTGCGCCTGGTTGACGAAGCGCTGCTCATCTTCCTGCGCTTTGATGGCGTCATCAAAAGCTTCTTTCACTTCATCGGGCGCACGCGCTGGCAGCATTGCCACATCGGTGATCATGATTCCAATGTTATAGCGTTCTAAAACTTGTTTAAGCAAAGTAGATACATCTTGCCGAACTTTTTCACGACCGGTGGTCAACACTTCGTCTAAAGTAGTATGTCCTACCACTTGTCGTAAAGAACTGGCTGTGGCTTGTTGCAAACTTTCCACCGGATTCACAACATTGAATAAAAAATTTTCTGGATTATTAATCCGATATTGCACCGCCATAGACACCAAGACAATATTCTCATCTTTGTTTAACATCTGTGCGGAATAAGAAAAGTTATCGATCTTTTCAACATTAATAATTTCTTTACTGCGAATGATTCTGGGAATCCAATGCAAACCAGGATCAACCGTTTTCACATATTTGCCAAATTGCAAAATCACTGCTTGCTCAGCAGGTTTGACAATAAAAAACCCAGCTAAAAACCAAATTACCAAGAAAACCACTAAGATCGCTGCAATCCCAATCATGTTGAGTCTGCCCGCGCCATTATTTTTATCTTTCCCAGCGCCCCGACCTTTACCAGAACGAAAAACACCCGCCCATTTTTGCTGAATCTTCTTTAATATTTCATCTAAATCTGGCGGTTGTTGTTTGCCGCCATTACCCCAGGGATCGTTATCTTTATCACCCTTCCCCGAATCGTTCCACCCCATCAATCATCTCCCCAAAATCATCTCATGCCGGTTTGAACCAAGCACTGATTGCAAAGTAACGGTATTTTAGGGATGGTTCATGCGAAGCGCAATAGCTAAATGTAGAAACCTTGCCACTGATTTGAGCAACGTTTATAAATGTTCAATCGATGGGAAACAACCGTTGATAGTCTTTTTCAGCGATATTCAAATCCAACAACCAATGCCCTTCTTCTAGGATCCACTCATTCATCACCACACCCAACTGGTATAATTGAGCACGCAATCTTCCTTGATGGGGCTGTAATTGAATTTGCTTTTTTAATGGTTTGATTGATAGCTGTTTACCAATGGCTTGAATTAATAAATCCAACCCTGACGCTTGCTGCGCGGAAATCCAGACTTTACCAGGCAACGTCACTTCTTCGTTCAACTCCAATCGTGCCTGACAACCAGCAATTAAATCAATTTTGTTATATACCAACAATTGTGGAATCTGCAAAGCCTCAATCGTGTGCAGCACTTCATTAACTTGTTCAATTTGCTCTAACCACTGTGGATTTGCCAAGTCGACAACGTGTAATAGCAAATCGGCGTGACAGGTTTCTTCCAATGTGGATTTGAAAGATTCAATCAAATCATGCGGTAAATGACTCATGAAACCAACTGTATCGATTAACACCGTGGTACCAACCCCAGGAACATGCAAACTGCGCGTGGTGGGATCCAACGTTGCGAATAATTGATCGGCAGCATACATTGTCTCGCCAGTAAGTTGATTAAATAGTGATGATTTACCAGCATTGGTATAGCCAACCAACGCAACGGTTGGCACTTGCGCATGAAGACGATTGCCACGATTTTGCTCACGTTGCTGAGTCACTTTCGCCAATCGTTTATGAATGGTTTTGATCCGATTGCGTAACAATCGTCGATCGGTTTCCAATTGAGTTTCACCTGGTCCCCGCAAACCAATCCCACCTTTTTGCCGCTCCAAATGAGTCCATCCACGCACCAACCGAGTGGATAAGTGTTGCAATTGAGCCAACTCCACTTGCAACTTACCCGCGTGTGAGCGTGCACGTTGAGCAAAAATATCTAAAATCAAGCCAGTCCGATCCAACACACGACATTGGATCAATCGCTCTAAATTTCGTTCTTGTGCGGGAGTTAAATCATGATTAAATACCACCAAGTCGGGCTGATCAGCCCGCACCTGCTCACGCAATTGCTGCGCTTTACCGCTGCCCATAAAATATTTGGCATCCGGTACGGCGCGGGTGTGAGTTAGGGTTGCAAGGGGTTTGGCGCCGGTGGAAGAAACTAACGCTTGAAACTCTTGTAAATCGTGCTGTTGTTCAAACCCTTTGGCAAATTGAATATGAATTAACAACACTCGTTCAGATTGTGGCACCACGTTTGGCAACAAATCACCTCGTTTACTTTAAGAATCCGTCTCACTGAATTCATCAGATTGCATTTTTACTGCTTGGGATGGCACAACCGTTGACACTGCATGTTTGTAAACCATTTGCGTTACCGCATTCTTCAGCATGATAACATATTGATCATACGCATCAACCACGCCGTGTAATTTAATACCATTGACCAAAAACACAGAAACAGGAATTTTCTGTTTGCGCAACGCATTGAGAAATGGGTCTTGTAAACTTTGCCCCTTAGCCATTATCCTCTCCTAACTGTTTTTGTTTTTGTCTCTTTTGTAAGCATAGTTCATCGATTTTCATTTGCCAGCAATCACAACATTGCACAACTGCTTGATAAAGTTGAGTTATTTCTTGAAAAAATCAGACCACCAACTAAACTTAAATTAAAGGTGTTTCCTAGTGGAACTAACTGAACCAATTTAGTGTAAGACAAGGAGACCAATGTGACGATGCGGTGTGCAAGCCTGTCATAAGCAGCAGGAAGCCTGAAGCATCGATTAGGTCACCACCATAGAGGTAAATCCGGCTCAGTTGACTAGTTTGGCTGGGACACCTTTCTCTTCATATCGCCTTCCCACCAATATACAGTAATGCTCGGTTCTTGCGTTAACATGCGTTGTTTAATGCATTCCACCGCCGGTTGTAATAAATGATCTTGCTGAGCATCCGGCAGTATCGACTGTAATTGTTGCCAGTGTTGGCCTAATGTTCCTTGCAGAAGATCAGTTTGTCTCAACCGCAACCCTTGAGTTGCCGCAATCAATTCCAAAGTCACCACCGTCGCAAGCTGATCCAGCATGGTCAGCAATCGATGGCTAGCTTGAGTGGACATACTCACATGATCTTCTTGATTGATTGAGGTAGGGATGCTGTCTACACTTCGAGGATGCGCCAGTGCTTTATTTTCGCTGACCAACGCCGCGGCAGTTACCTGCGCCAACATCAATCCAGAATTCACCCCACTGTCTTTTACTAAAAAAGCTGGCAAGCCACTTAAATGTTCATCGAGTAAGAACGCCATACGTCGCTCGGCAATACTGCCGATTTCCGCAATGGCCAATGCCAATTGATCCGCCGCCAGCGCCAACACTTCACCATGAAAGTTTCCACCAGAAGCGATGTCATGAGTAGCGGAAAACACAATGGGATTATCCGATACCGCATTGATTTCAATCGTTAACGTGTGGTGGACCTGTTCAATCAATTGTAAACAAGCTCCTAATACCTGCGCCTGACAACGAAGTGAATAAGGATCTTGTGTCCGATGCGGTGTCCATTGCGCACCGCATTGTTCGACCAATTGACGAATCAAGCGGGCACAATGCCGCGGCCCAGGATGATTACGCAACGCGTGCAACCGATCTTGAAAAGGCATCAACGATCCTCGTGCCGCAATCAATGACAAACAGCCAGCGATGAAAGCCTGACTGATAATCCGTTCCAAAACAAAATAAGCATGCAATAAAATAGCCGTGGTAATTTGCAAGCCATTTACCAACGCTAACCCTTCTTTGGGTTGCAACATTAACGGTGACAAATGCCCTTGTCGCAACGCTTGATCTCCACTAATGATTTGATCTTTGTAACGTACCGTTCCCTCTCCTATCAATGGCAAACTCAAAAAGGCTAGCGGCGCTAAATCACCACAAGCACCGACCGACCCTTGCGCCAGCACGCAAGGATACAATTGCTGATTGTATAAACTGACGAGCGTTTGGATTAACTCCCAACCCACCCCCGAATACCCTTGAGCCAAGGTATTGATTTTCAGTAGTAAAGCCAGCCGTACAATGACATCGGCCAACAAAGGACCGCTACCAATCGCATGAGATAACAACACATGATGCTGTAAGATGAGTAAATCGTCCCATTGAATCGAAGTCTGCGCCAACGCTCCCATGCCCGTGTTGATTCCATAAATAGCCTGCGGTTGCTCAATGGCATCCATCACCACTTGCGCGGCTTGCTCAACTTGAATCTGATTGATCGATGCCAATCGCACCGGTTGATGTTGATGCCACAATCGATAAAAATCGGATAAAGTGAGATGCCCCGCTGTAAAATGAAATGGTTTTGCTGTCATTGTGTGCTGACAATTTTTTGTACTTGATATTCAAATTATAGGACTGGCTATCAGGAATTCCCCTTGTCCTCTATTATCGGCACATCAAGCCCGTTGGACTCCGCTATATTTTCTTACAAATTAGTTACATTTTTCAAAGGGATAAAAACAATTTGTATCTTTACAAGCCTTGATACTGGTGATAAAGTGTTATTTTTTGAGCTTTAATTTACCATGTCAAATAGAAAATCCCCTTCCACTTTTGACTACGCTCCCCACCTTCCACCAAACTATACTCTTGTGAAAGTTTTAAAGACAGAAGAAGAAAATAGAACGTACCCAGAAGCAAAAGAGAATGAAACAACCCCAGCCATTCTCCATAAAGCCACTCTATTATTACATGATGCCAACGGTAAACAATTTATCTTAAAACTATCGAAGCCAGATATGCTTCCTCAGGTGAGCGACAAAAAACAACAACCGAACCTGATCACCCGAGCCAGACCTGAAGCCTTAGCGTTTTTTGAACGGGCAAACATTGAGGTCACTGACACAACCCATGCTTCGTTGATTCCACATTTAGGCAACGATATCACCCGAGATTTTTTCGAGCCAACGTCTAGAAAAAATTGGCGCACCGATTTATCGACACTGGGACGGTTTCATTTATTTAACCGTATCTTAACAAGTTTGCACGATCATTATTACCATCACGGTATTCCTCATGGCAACATTCGGCCAGAAAATCTAATAGTAAGAGACGATCGATCTATTTTACTGATTGATCCAAATCACTATACTACCGAACATGTTGAAGACATTCTTGCAGCCCCCGCAAACCAACTGTCTGAATCGCCACAGCAAAGAGCCCTTTATAAGCTTGCTCACACAGATGAAACTAACGCTGAGTTAATTAGAAAGATCAAAGTTTTCGCCAGAGATTTTGAATCCCTGCTAACTCTATTCCCTACGAACGACCGACAGAATATGTTGTTATACAATCTATGTGAACCTTATTTAAGTTTTGAAATAGATTTGGCAGCAGAAAAATCAAACATCGTAGAAAATCCACAGGAAAAATGGACAGAGGCTGATTACCACACATGGTTTTCTCACTATTACAGTAAGGAAACACTTAACAGGTTTATAAACAATTTCAATCAATTGCATCAAGCTGTATGCTTAGCTCCACTTAACCCTAGCAATGATTTTAACCTCCCCAAAGCAAGTATCACACCACATTACCTAACTACATCCTGTTACCAAGCACACACTTTGAAGCAGTTAATTAGCATATTCACTCACATCAAAAATCACCATACCATCTTGTCTAAAGAACGAGGTTTTTTTCGTTTATTCGGCTCCACTGGGCGCACCCAATCTTACCAACAGGCATTAAGAACTATTAAACAAGTGATGATACAAAAATTGATATCACTGCCAGAAAATACCCACACACCGGGTGCTGTTGGCGACAACCACCACACAGCCACAGAATTGCTACAACAACACACATCTAGAATTGGTTGTATCCTCTCTTGGTTAGGGTATCAAACAACCAGTTATAAAGAATTACAAACACAGACACAAACCGCTGTATCTCAGGCATTGCGGGGCTAACAGCATCCTAACATTCACTATTTAGTCGGAATCCACAATCGATGTTCCCGCGCACATTGTTGCGCTATTGAATAACCAGCATCGGCATGACGCATGACCCCGATCGCCGGATCATTGGTCAACACTCGCTGCAAACGTTGCGCCGCCGCTTTGCTACCATCACACACAATGACAAATCCCGCATGTTGTGAATACCCCATTCCCACCCCACCCCCATGATGCACCGACACCCACGTCGCCCCACCCGCACAATTGAGTAACGCGTTTAAAAACACCCAATCGGATACCGCATCCGAACCATCCAGCATGCCTTCTGTTTCTCGGTTGGGACTGGCCACCGAACCGGTGTCTAAATGATCGCGACCGATCACCACCGGCGCACTCAATTCTCCCAACGTCACCATTTCATTAAACGCCAATCCCACCTTGAGGCGATCACCCAATCCCAACCAACAAATACGCGCCGGCAACCCTTGAAATTGAATTTTCTGCTTGGCCAAATCCAACCAACGATGCAACGATGCATCATCAGGCAACAATTGTTTTATCTTTTCATCAGTGCGATAAATGTCATTGGGATCACCGGACAAAGCAACCCAACGAAACGGTCCTTTGCCCACACAAAACAATGGACGAATGTATTCAGACACAAATCCTGGAATACGAAACGCATCGCGCACACCCGCCTCCAATGCCATCTGGCGAATGTTGTTTCCATAATCAAACACTGGAATGCCTTGATCAAGCCAAGCCAACATCGCCGTAACTTGAATCGCCATCGATTCTTTGGCTGCATCAATCACCGCTTGCGGATCTTGCTGACGCATTTGATCAGCGTAAGTCAACGTCCACCCTTTGGGTAAATAAC
>WLWR01000024.1 GCA_012103495.1 Legionellales bacterium | reverse complement strand
ATTGATGTTTCTGTATTAAAAGTAGAGGTGCAATTGAGAAGGCAGCAAGAAGTGACAGCATTTTTTTTGAGCACTTGTCATTCTCATCAAGTTATTCAAAAGTTAAAAGTTATGGCAGGAAGTCTATCGCATGAAATTAAAACACCGATGGCTGGAGTACGCGTTGGACTTGAGTTGATGAAGAATTTTTTTGAGCAATCGAAAAAAGACAAAAATCAAATCACTGTTGAACGGTTGGAAGAACATGAGCAACGAGTCAATAGGATGATCCAACGCATTAGTGCGGGAACAGCGTTAGTGAATATGCAATTGAAAAACATGCTGGTAGAAAACATCGATACCAGTCAGTTTCAAATGAATTCGGCTCGCCAGTGTATCCAAGAGGCAATTCACACTTTCCCTTTTGATGATCCAGCTGCTGTAAATAAAGTTCATGTTTCACTTCAAAAAGAATTTGATTTTTTAGGCGACCCTCTGCTAACCAAGCATGTGTTATGGAATTTGCTTAATAATGCACTGTATTTCATGAAAGAAATGGGGCGTGGTGACATCTTCATCAGCACAGACGAAAAGGATGGACAACACGTCATTCATTTTAAAGACACAGCAAAAGGGATGCCACCCGAACAAGCAGAAAGAGTCTTTGAGCCATTTTATACAAATCGCTTCGGCGGTAGCGGGTTAGGCTTGAGTTTTTGCTTGATGGTGATTCAAGCCTATGGTGGAACCATCACATGCCAGTCAGTCGAGGGTGAATATGCAGAGTTTAGTTTGTTTTTTCCAAAACCATCTGTTTAACGTTACCGATACGATTGAATGACGATGTCCATTTGCCAAGTTATTGCTTGAAAGTGAAAAAATTGATAGAGCTTTAATATCTGCTAGATAGAGGTTTTAAAACTGATTCATTCAATCCATTGTAGATTGTGCTTAAATTTTCCTATCCCCTACTTTGTCCGACATCGGACACCGATATCTCTTACCGTAATACCTCCAAGACTTGCATAGGGGCACCCACCTGAGGCAGACTATGGCTCGTAGTGGGTGTCCCAATAAATAAGAGGAGTTATTTATGGGACGCAAACGTACGCCAGGACTCTACAAACGTGGAGAAAGTTGGCACATTGATAAGAAAACATACGGTCGCAGGTTGTGCGAAAGTTGTCACACGTCCGATTTGGAAGAAGCGGAACGTTATTTGGCACGACGACTGGAAACGTTAAGACAAACGGTCGTGTATGGCATACGACCACAGCGCAGTTTCCGCGAAGCGGCGACGAAGTATTTGTTGGAGAATCAGTATAAACGCAGTATCACCACGGATGCTTATCGCTTGCGGATTTTGGATCGTCATGTGGGTGATCTGTGGCTTGATGAGATTCACATGGGTACGTTGCAAGCTTTTATTGCGGCACGCCGCCAGGAAGGTGTGAAAACACGGACGATCAACAATGCGTTAAAACTGATCCGCCATATACTGAATTTGGCGGCGGGAGAATGGATTGATGAGTACGGCCTGACTTGGTTGGGTAGTGCTCCGAAGATCAAATTATTCCCGGAAGTGGATGCACGAAAACCCTATCCACTCAGTTGGGATGAACAAACGCGGTTGTTTCAAGAGTTACCGCCGCATTTGGAACGCATGGCATTGTTTGCTGTTAATACGGGTTGTCGAGACGCGGAGATTTGTCAATTGCGTTGGGAGTGGGAAATGTCTGTTCCCGAATTAAATACCTCGGTGTTTATCATTCCAGGTACGCATGTGAAAAATCGTGAAGACCGTTTGGTGATTTTAAACAATGTCGCAATGTCAGTTGTAGAAGCCGTGCGCGGGGAACATTCGGAGTCGGTGTTTGTGTATCAAGGCAAACCCGTCACCCGTATGTTGAACAGTGCTTGGCTGCGTGCTCGCGAGCGAGCTGGGTTGTCGGCGCGTGTGCACGATTTAAAGCACACGTTTGGTCGGCGCTTGCGCGCAGCGGGCGTGAGTTTTGAAGATCGGCAAGATTTGTTGGGACACAAATCAAGTCGGATCACGACGCATTATTCAGCGTCGGAGATTCGTTGCTTGTTGGAAGCATCCAATCGAGTGGTGTCGCTTCGAGACTCAACCCCGACGTTGACATTGCTTAAACGGGTAAGTTAATCGTAGCTCCCGCAAAAGTCCCGCAGGGGTTTTTGTGGGAGAGAGAAAAAGCTCTGTAAGTCCTTGATTTTACTGGTGGCCAGAGGCAGAATCGAACTGCCGACACGAGGATTTTCAGTCCTCTGCTCTACCGACTGAGCTATCTGGCCCCAGAGGGCGGTATTAAACCTTGGGAAAGTGGTGGCGTCAAGGGGAGGATTTAAAAAACCAAGTTAAAATCAATCTTCTGGTGTGAAGCCGGTGGGTTTTTCACTGCCTGAGCCGAATAGGAATTTTTCCATTTCGGTGGCGAGGAATTCGCGGGCTTTGGGATCCAGCATGCTTAAGCGATATTCATTAATCAACATGGTTTGATGATTGAGCCACAGTTGCCAAGCCTCTTGAGAAATGTGTTGATAAATTTTTTCACCCAATTCACCTGGATAGGGTGGAGTGGTTAATCCGGGTGCTTGTTTGTCTAATTTCTGGCAGTGAATCATTTTCATAACGGACGAATCTTACCTGATTTTTTAAGGTGTTGATGATAACAAGGAATGACTACGATTGGTATTGTTCTAATAAATATTTTACAGGTTTGGGGATGCCTTGTGTGATCGCTTGCGCTTGATCATACCAACAAGTTTGACCTCCATCACGAATCACATTTATCGTTTGTGAAACATCTAATGCAATAGGGTGAATCATCAAATGATAATGACTGAAACTGTGTTTGAATGTCGGTAATGGAGACTGTTGGTGAATGGATAATCCATAGTATTGTTTGCACCAGTGAGAAATATTCTGTGTCAGTGAGCATTCAGGTAAACTCCACAAACCACCCCAAATACCCGTGGGAGGGCGTTTCTCTAATAAAATCTGCTGTTGTGGATTTTTTAATAATAAAAAATATCGTTCTTGAGTCGGTTTAGCCACCGTGGGTTTTTTGACTGGAAAACAATCGGTTTGCTGTCGTTGATGCGCAATACAAAAAATCTGCCAAGGACATTGTGAACAGTCCGGTTGATTGGGTGTGCACACCAGTGATCCTAAATCCATAATCGCTTGATTGTATAAATGACATTGTTGCTTTGGTGTGTAGTGTGTCGCAATGTCCCAAATCAATCGGTGTGTTTGCGATTGCCCTGGCCAGTCGGGTAGCGCATGCAATCGACTGATCACGCGTTTTACATTACCATCCACAATGCTGGCTTGTCGTTGGAATGCAAACGATACAATCGCACCTGCCGTGTATTCTCCAATGCCAGGAAGCTTGCGTAGCAATGTTAATTCATCGGGGAATTGCCCACCATGGTCGCTGATAATGATTTGAGCTGTACGGTGTAGATTTCTTGCTCGTGAGTAGTAACCCAGTCCCGCCCATAATTGTAAAACGTCATCCAACGCTGCTGCGGCTAAATCTTCTACGCTGGCAAAACGTTGGATAAATCGTTCATAGTAAGGTAGGACTGTGGCTACTTGGGTTTGCTGCAGCATGACTTCAGCCACCCACACGCGGTATGGTGTGAGTGGCTGTTTCCATGGTAGATGCTTGCGACCGTGGTTTGCATACCAATCCAGAAGGCGTTGCTGAATTTGATCGCGGTCGAAAAATTCCATAGCTTAGTTGAATAAACCCTCTAAGATGCGCTTTGCTTTGTCTTCAATCGAACCGGTTTGTTCACCGTTGTCAGTATCACCTTGACCCTCTGTCGCTTCTGCAGGATCTTTTGGTTTAAGACTGCCTGGAAAAAAACGATTCACTTGTTTTTCAATAAATGAACGAGCGCTGTTTTTAACAATAATGTCTAGATCGGGCTCGGCAGATAAATTGGCAAATTCACCACGGACTAGAATCGGAATTGGCTCCCCCAATGATTTCTCTAGCTTATTAATTGCATTGCTCTGGCTTTTGGAGGTTGATTTCACCGCCAATCGATAGTCCACCATTTGAGTGACTAAGCTTATTTGCCCCGCACCAGTGATGGCGTATTCAGGCGCTTGAATGGATAAATCATTATTGGTGACAACGCCATTCGTAATATCAGCAGAACCTGTGATCGAACCAAATGGAGTTATCCCTTTGTTTTGTTCAGTTTCAGGAGGTTGTTGGCTATTGAACACGGCTGTGGCCCAACTTAATAAATAAGGCACGTCAACACCGTGTAGGACACCATTGGTGAATTCAAATTTGGCTGAACCGTTTAATGTTTTAAGCATAGAAGGGGTTGTTGTACCACGAGTGTTTAGTTTGATATGCGCCTGGGCAATACCGGTGATTTGATCGCTGCCAATTAAATCTTCCAATAAGGCGCCGGCTTGTAAATCTTTGAGTGAGGCTGCCGCTTTTATGTCTGGCGTTTGGGTTTTTAAATTGATATCCAAGTTGGCAACCGATTCACCTTGATACAAGTTGGCAAGGATGGGAGCAATGCTAATCAAGCTATCTTCAACTTTTATCTCTGCAGTTAATTGAGTGATTTGTAATTTATCCAGCGTCAGCGGCTTGGCAACCAGTTTGCCATCTAAATAAATGCTGGGTAATGCTTGCTTTTGTTCTTGCCAAGTTTGACTGTCAAATCGAAAGGCGCCTTGATAATCCACCTCGCCTGAAGCCATGGTAATGTCATCTTCCAACGCTATGAATTTAAAATGAAAGTTAAAAGGGATTTCACGATCAATGGCAATGTCTTGACTGCTGATGTTTAAATTGCTTAATGCAAATTCTTGCTTGGTTTGTTGATTGTCAAATACCAATTGTCCTTCTTTTAGGGTGACTTGATCGATTTGGATTCGATTGAGTACTTCAGTATTGAAATCATCAGTCTCATCTTTTTCATCAAGGGTGTCTTCAGTTTGGCTATTGTTCGTTGTGGATTTTACCTCGGCCAGATCTTCCCAATTGGTGCGGCCACGAGCATTCACCATTAATTGGATTTCTGGTTTGACCACGGTTAAAACCCCCACCTGGATGTTGCCTGATAATAAGGGCATAGCTTTGACTTTTAATTCCAAGGATTTAATGCTGGCAAACGGTTTGTCGCCAAAGCCTTCGGCATTGGCCATGGTTACATCACCTACTGAAAAACCCAACCAGGGGAAAAAATTCCATGAAATGTCTCCGACAATGGTGGTGTTTCGGCCAGTACGGTCGCTGATTTGCTTAGCTAAGGGTTCTTTGAATTTGTTGGGATCAATCACGTTAGCAGCGATAAAGCCACCAATGACCAGAATCAAAACGACGGATAGAATAAATAATAATATAAATTTGATGACTTTTCCCATAGCAATGCAATCCTTGAAGTGTCAATAAAGAGCTGTGATTATATACCCATTCTACTTCAAGATGCGAATTTTAAGCGTGTAATGGACAAGTCATTTAAATGGTCCTTGCTTGCTAGAAATGATGATAAAAAAAGTAATAAAGGGGATAATATTTTTCTATTTTTTATCCGTTGTGACCTATTATAGTGACGCCTCGATTGAATTGATAATAGAGGTTTGTAAAATACGTCACGGTTATAGCAATGATTTTAATTCAACATTGTTAATGACCCCGTAAGAGTAGGAGACACAACGGTTAGCGAGTTTTCACTAAACATCTGATGCAATTCTGCTAGTTGTCGATAGGGCCTAATTAATATTAAATAGTTACCCCAGTAAATCAGTATCACTTTCAGTGCTCGGGCACTCGCGTTTTCTTCCATTAAGCGCCTTGGCTTTATCACAACATCTGCGCTAAGATAGCCAGCTTTGTTAAAACCTTGAGCAAACGATGGCAGCCGATGAGCAACCTTTTATTAGTGCTGAGCAACGTCTACCAGAAATCACTTTGCGTGTGGTGGTGTTGGCTGTTTTGCTCACCGTTGTATTGGCGATGGCTAATGCTTATTTAGCATTAAAAATTGGCTTGTTAACCTCGGCCGCCATTCCTGCCGCTGTCATTTCCATGGCGATATTGCGCTGGTTTCGCAATTCTAATATTTTAGAAAACAATCAAGTGCAAACGGCAGCCTCTGCCGGTGAAGCTGTCGCCGGGGGGATTGTGTATACCATCCCTGCTTTGATCATTATTAACTATTGGCAGTCGTTTGGTTATTGGGAAAACTTTTTCATTGCCTTAATTGGTGGGGTGTTGGGCGTTGCTTTCTCAATTCCAATTCGAAAAATGTTGGTGACAGAGCCTAGCTTGCGTTTTCCAGAAGGACGTGCCATTGCCGAATTGTTGAAAACATCAGCGGATAAAACATTGGGCATTCGCCAAATGTTGTGGGGTTTGTCAATCGGTGCATTGATTGAATTCTTGCAGGTTGGTTTGAAAGTCATTGCTCATAGTTGGCAAAAATGGTGGTTGATTCATCATACGTTTGTTGGTTTTGGTATTGGATTTTCTGCCACGATGATTGGAGCGGGTTATTTGATTGGCATCGCGGTGGCCAGTAGCATCATGCTCGGTGCCGTGATCGGTTGGTTGTTGGGTGTACCGGTGATCAGCACTTGGGTAGGACAAATCCAATATGGAATGGAAATCGAGCAAATGGTGGGGTATTTGTGGAATGAAAAGAACCGCTACATTGGTATTGGTGCCATGTTAGTAGCGGGCGTGTGGACCTTATTATCATTGCTCAAACCCTTTGCTCGTAATGTCAAAACATCTTGGCGACGGTTTCGTCATCAACAGGCCGAACAAACCATCTTACGCACCGAACACGATTTCCCCATGAGTGCTTTATTATCGATGATCCTCGGTTGTGGGATCTTGTTGTATGGCTATTTTGCATTTTTAAGTCCGGTGAATACTTTATCGCTCACGGCATCCGCACAAGGGTGGTTGGCATTAGGATGTGTGTTGTATTGCATTGTCGTTGGTTTGATCTTTTCGGCAATCACCGGTTATTTTTCAGGCATGGTTGGGGTGTCGGCCAGTCCAGGATCTTCGGTGATCATTGGGGGAGTGTTGTTTGCTTCTTTATTATTGTTCATGGTATTACAGCAGTTGACGGGTTCGTTGTTAACTGAAATTCAATTGCGCAATGCGGCGGCGGTGACCATTATTATTTGCGCGGTGATCACCGGTGCAGCTTCGATTGCTAATGACAATATTCAAGACTTAAAAGTGGGACATTTGTTAGGTGCAACACCATGGAAGCAACAAGCCATGTTGTTGTTAGGGGTAACGGTGGCGGCGTTAGTGATTCCTCCCGTTATGCAATTGTTATTCAGTGTGTATGGCATCGCAGGTGTTATGCCTCGATTGGATATGGATCCCAGTCAAAGTTTACCAGCGCCACCGGCGGCGTTGATGGCTGCGATCAGCCAATCGGTTTTTCAACAAAATTTACCATGGGATATGATGGGGTTGGGCATGGGAATTGCGTTGCTGGCGATCGTGGGACATTACGGATTGCAGCGTGTGACTGGACGTGGATTGTCAATTTTGGGTATGGCTATTGGCATGTATTTGCCATTGGCATCGTCTACGCCAATTTTTATCGGTGGGGTGATGGCTTGGTGGGTCAAACGTCGATTGTTTCAGCGGTTTCCCAATGATGAAATGCAACGACACCGCTGGTGGCGACGCGGCATTGTCTTTGCTTGTGGTTTGGTTGCTGGGGCGGCATTGATGGATGTGGTGTTGGCTCTGCCATTTGCTTTGATGGGCGGGCCGGATGCGCTCAGCATGGTGAATGACCGTTGGCAACCGATGGCTGCTATTTTGGCATTGATGTCAACTGTGGGCTTAGGGATGGTGTTTTATCGATTAACTTTTTCACAACGATCTTAATCAATGACTGACAAGCGACGTACCATTCATAGTTTTGTCCGGCGGCAAGGCCGGTTAACCACCAGCCAACGACGTGCTTTGCTCGAATTATGGCAAGATTATGGAATTGATGTCACCGATCAACCTTTGGTCTTGGCAGATGTATTTGGCGATTGCCAATCGATTGTTTTGGAAATTGGTTTTGGCAATGGTGATTCTTTGTGTCGCCAAGCGCAAGCACACCCACATATCGGTTACTTGGGTATTGAAGTTTATCAACCCGGGGTAGGTCGGTTATTAAATCAATTGGCCGATCACCAACTCACCAATGTTAAATTAATTTGTGAAGATGCGGTGACGGTGTTGCAACACAATATTCCTACTGGCAGTTTGGATGGTGTGCAAATTTTTTTTCCCGATCCTTGGCCGAAAAAACGCCATCACAAACGTCGCTTGATTCAACCGGCATTCATCGATTTATTGGTTCCCAAATTAACTGCTACGGGATGCATTCATTTAGCCACCGATTGGCCACCGTATGCGCAACAGATGTTAACGGTTCTTGAAGCGCATCCACAGTTAGTGAATGGTGCGGCCGAGGGAGGGTATTATCCACGTCCAACTCAACGTCCATTGACCAAATTCGAGCAACGCGGGGAACGGTTGGGTCATCCGGTGTTTGACTTGTTATTTCAACGTGCTTAAATAGTTTGTCTGGGGGCTTATTGATCTTGCCGCCAGATAGCCAATGTTACTGTGTGATACAGTAGATGAGATCATGCAAACCTAATCAACAGTTAAGGATAGTCTTCATGAACAAAAAAAACACTCACCCATTGATTCAACCTTATTTATTTTTTAACGGATGCTGCGAAGAAGCGTTAGAATTTTACAAAACTGTGTTGAATGCTGAAATTGAAATGCTAATGCGGTTTAATGAAAGTCCAGAGCCAATTCCTACCGACGAATTACCAACAGGGTTTAATAATAAAATTATGCATGCCAGCTTTAAAGTTGGGGATGCCACAGTGATGGCGTCTGATGGCTACCAAGAAGGTAGCAACTTTGCTGGGTTTTCATTGGCCCTGACGTTTGCAACGGTACAAGAAGTTCAGCGTGTCTTTCATCTTTTGGCGGACGGGGGTGAGGTGCAAATGCCTTTGGCCGAAACATTTTGGTCAGCGCTATATGGATCAGTGACCGATCGTTTTGGAATCAATTGGATGGTAATGGTGGAGGCTAAAGACCTCTCATAATCGTGTTTGTTTCCACGGCCATTTTGCAGATAACGGTGTTGATATTGCTTCGGTTATGACACTGCTTATATCACTACTACTGAACGTTGAGTTTTGAGAATAGAGCATGCTCAGATTCTTTGATGGTTCTACTTCTGAAAAGTTGCTACGAACAGCAATAAAACATAACGATATGAATTCTATTAAAGATATATTAAACAAGCATGCTCAATTATTAAATGAGCCGATAGGCTCTGGCGGTTCATTGTTACACTATGCAGTTCGGTATGGAAATACGCAGACGTTAACAGATTTATTAGCCTTGCATTGTGATCCTAATAGGCAAATGGAAAGAAGTAAATGTACCGCTTTGCACATTGCTGTTATCAATGCCGAACTCAAAAAAATATGTATTTTATTGCCTGTTACAGAGTTTTCGATTAAAGATAAAAACGGTCAAACGCCCTTACAAATTGCAGAGGATCAGCTTAAATGTGAATACGCGTCTGAGGCTTTGCATTTAAAGTCCATTCACGATCAATGGGGGCTTGATCAAGCAAATTGGCCACCCCTTAAGCCATGTGGTTATGGTTCACAATGTAATGCTGAAGAGTTGACCGAGACAGCCCTGTTGAAATATGCTAGGGATAAAATTGTCATATGGAAAGAGATTATTAATTTTTTGGGCTGTAAAATATACGGTGATTTACTCAATGAGTGCACTTCATGCAGTCCTGACATCAATCGTCTTATCGTATCATTTGTCGCATGATAATGAGTGGGGCAAAATGTATTATCGGACGATCATAGGTTGTTTGTATAGGACAATCGATAGGAGACGTCTTATTAGATAAAACGGAGTCTCTGGATTCATGGGATTCTTTTTCCATTTTCATTTTTGAAGCACCAGAAGATTTCTTGTTTACTTGAAATAAACCGTATCCAACAACAGCGACACCCGCGATAGCAGCAAAGGGTTAGAAAAAAGTCAACACAAAGGCGCCAATGGTTAATACGGCGAGAATTTTTTTCGAGTGTACGTGCAAATAGCATTGTTAGAGAAGATTTTTGTAGGGGTGATTTTTCAGATATTAAATCATCACGGTTTGTTTTTAAACGATTAAGGGGTGATTTTTCAGATATTAAATTATCAAATGCCTTTTTAATACGCATGACTGATTGCTAGGGGACCGATGTCTTCTTTATCTTGCAAGTAGCATTTCCACAGCATCAGGATTATCAAATGCATCTCCACAGTATGAATGATAAAACCTTACTCGTATGGCAAATTTTTATTTAATCATGAGTTGTGAGTGAGGTATTCCATAGTAAAGTTATTAACGGAATATTAAATCAGTAAATTTCAAATCCATTCTTTTGATAAATTTTGTAACAGTTTTACATTTCAATGGCTTGACGCGTCACATCCCGCAATTGATACAGCGTGTCAGTATCCATATTCAAAGGTGGCAACCAATAAATGGTATTCCCCAATGGGCGTAGCAAAGCACCCAGTTTCACCGCTTGTTGGTACACAGCGTAGCCACGTCGTTGTTGGGGATGAGAGACGATTAAATCGGCCGCAGTGATTGCTCCGATTTGACGAATGTTGGTGATTTGCTGAGTTTGTTCGGCGATCTGTTGCATGCATTGATACATCAAAGGTGCGCGTTGTTGCACGGTTTGATAAATATTTTCTTCAACCAACACTTGTAAACACGTCAATGCTATGCGCACTGCCAATGCATTTCCAGTGTGGGTGTGAGAATGTAAAAACGCTTTACCAGAGGCATAATCGTCGTAAAACAATTCATAGATTGCCTCACTGGTGAGCATCGCGCTCAATGGCAAATAACCGGCAGTGAGCCCCTTGGCCAAACAAAGGAAATCCGGTTCAATGTTGGCATGTTGACACGCCAATGGTAAACCAGTACGGCCAAATCCCGTCATGATTTCATCGGCAATTAAATGGATATCATTTTGTTGCGTCCAGTGTCGCAATCGGCGCAAGAAATCTTGGCTGTAAATTTTCATCCCTCCGGCGCCTTGTACAATCGGTTCTAAAATCAAGGCTGTGGTGTGTTCGGCCAGTGGTGCTAATTGGGGAACGATGTATTGTTGCCAATGATCGGCGCAATCTTGCCACAAGGGATCGTGTTCGCCACTCACATAAGGAATGTGATTGATAAACACAACGTCATCCATTAATAACGAACGATATGGATCACGATACAACCCCACATCACTGACACTCAAAGCCCCCGCCGTTTCGCCATGGTAGCCATTTGCGAGTGCAACAAACCGTTGCCGTTGCGACTGTCCCAACAATTGACGGGCATGAATGCTCATTTTCATCGCCATTTCCACCGCGCAAGAACCATCGCTGGCATACATCACCCTGGTTAAAGTCGATGTTAATTGAGTGAGGCGTTCGGACAGTTCCACAATTGCAGAGTGGGTGGTGTTGGCTAAAATCACATGCTCGAATTGTTCGGCTTGCTCGAATAAAGCTTGGGTTAATTTGGGATGACCATGCCCAAGTGATTTACACCACCAACTTGAAATCGCGTCGATCAAGCGTTGTCCATCGACCAATTCCAAATAGCATCCGTAGGCTTTGACAATTTCCAATGGCGGAAAGTCTTCATAATCTTTCATTTGGGCGCAAGGGTGCCAAAAGCATTGCAAATCTCGATGAATGAGTGAGGTCATGATGGTAAACCTATTAATGATTCTTTGGTTGACTCAGTATTTGGGCACGTTATCATAGTGAGCCAAATCAAACAATCCATGCTTTGGGCAAGCGTTTCATTTTGCGGAGAAAATAATGTCACAATCACAGATCCGACACGATTGGGAATTTGAACAAGCGCATGAATTATATCAATTGCCATTGAATGATTTATTGTTGCAAGCCCAGACGGTGCATCGACAACATTTTAAAGATGCTAACGAAGTGCAAATGAGTACGTTGTTGAGTATTAAAACCGGTGCTTGCCCGGAAGATTGTTCGTATTGCGGACAAAGCGGGCATCATAAAGAAGTAAAGTTTGAGAAAGAATCGTTATTATCGGTTGAAACCGTCGTGGAACGTGCACAAGCGGCCAAACAAAAAGGTGCCACTCGATTTTGTATGGGTGCTGCCTGGCGCAGCCCTCCGAAAAAAGATTTACCCAAAGTCATTGAAATGATCAAAGCGGTTAAAGCGTTGGGTTTGGAAACCTGTGTAACTTTAGGCATGTTGGATGAAACGCAAGCCGATGCATTGCAAGCGGCAGGCTTGGATTATTACAATCACAATTTGGATACATCACGCGAATTTTATGGCAACATCATTACCACTCGTACCTATCAAGATCGTTTGACCACGCTGGAAAATTTACGCAACGCAGGGATTAAAGTTTGTTGCGGAGGCATTCTAGGCTTGGGAGAATCGGTGACTGATCGCATTCAATTGTTGATCCAATTAGCCAATTTGCCCGAACATCCACAAAGTGTTCCCATCAATCAATTGGCGCAAACTCCAGGCACCCCTTTGCAGGATGCGCCAGACATGGATGAAATTGAATTTGTGCGTATCGTTGCTTTGGCTAGAATTATGTTGCCCAAGTCGATGGTGCGGTTGTCAGCTGGGCGTAGCAAAATGAATGACAGCATGCAGGCATTGTGCTTTCTTGCCGGTGCTAATTCAATTTTTCTCGATGATAAATTGTTTTTAACCGCCAATCCTGCCGCGGCCGACGATAAAAAATTACTCCATAAGTTAGGCTTACAACCTCAAACCAGTGAGTCAACC
>WLWR01000243.1 GCA_012103495.1 Legionellales bacterium | reverse complement strand
CGATCTTCATCCCACTGTGAAGCAGACGAGACAATGTCCACCACCATGGGCTTGCCTTGGGTGATAGTACCCGTTTTATCCAAAACAAGCGTGGTCAACTCACTGGTTTGTTGCAATGCTTGCCCATTACGAATCAAAATCCCAGCTTCTTCTGCTTTGCCGATGCCAATCATCACTGAAATCGGGGCAGCCAATCCCAACGCACAAGGGCAGGCAATAATTAAAACCGTCATTCCCGTAACCAACATAAAACCCACTACCGGCGCCGGTCCCAGGTTAAACCAAATCAATGTTGTCAGCACCGCCACCATCATCACCACCGGTACAAAAATACTAGCAACTTTGTCTGCCAAACGCGTGATGGATGGTTTGGTATTTTGCGCACGTTGCACCAATTGAACGATTTGCGCCAACGTGGTTTGGTGCCCAATGCGTGTGGCCCGATATTCAATCGCACCCAATTGATTGATGGTTGCTCCAATCACTTCATCGCCAACCGTTTTACGATTGGGCATCGGTTCACCGGTGAGCATCGATTCATCAATGGAGGTACTGCCGCTGATAATCTCACCATCGACCGGCAATTTTTCACCTGGCCGCACGCGGATCACATCACCCACCACCACCTCGGCAATCGAAATTTCAATCTCTGCTTCATCTCGAATCACCCAAGCCGTTTGAGGTTGCAATCCCATCAATCGTTTGATAGCTTGGGTGGTGCGACCACGCGCCTTTAATTCCAATGCCGCACCCAAATTCACCAAAGCAATGATGATCAATGCCGCTTCAAAATAAACATGCCGGGCACCACCGGGCAAACCATCTGGCCACAATACAACCATGCAGGAAAAAATCCACGCCGCACCAGTTCCTAACGCAATCAATGTATCCATGGTTGCTTGATGATTTAAAAAAGCACACCAAGCACTGCGATAGATTGATCCAGCACTATAAATCATCAATACCAAAGTGATCCCACCCACACCCAGCCAGAAAATCTGACGGCCCAAAGTGTCAATGCCTGGCAACCATTGCAGCCAAGCAGCCACCAACAAGATCAATCCTGGAACACCCGCGACGAAAAAATTTTGACCCAATCGTCGATATTGCTGTGCATCATCAACGGTGGTATCTAAAGAATGTTCGGGAGAAGATGATTGCGCCATGATCCAGCAAGCTTGTTAACGTTGGTGTTGAATTCTAACATGCTTTACACTGCGTGTAATATGAGTTGAATTGAGGCAAAACACCATGCCTAACACTGATCCCACACTCGCTGCCACGGTTGATCATTACGCGGTGATTGGCAATCCAATCGAACACAGTTTATCCCCGCAAATTCACCAAGCGTTTGCCCAACAAACCAAACAATCATTGCAGTACACCAAAATTCAAACCCACGCAGAAAAATTCGAATCTGTGGTCCGCCAATTTTTTGCCGATGGCGGCAAGGGGATGAATGTTACCGTCCCCTTCAAAGAACAAGCGTTTCAATTGTGTGATGCGTTGACGCCGCGCGCGCAATCTGCCGGCGCCGTAAATACCCTTTGGCAATCATCCACCCATGATTTGGTTGGCGATAACACCGATGGTGTGGGATTGATCAACGATCTGCGTCAGCATCATCTGACACCGTCCCAGCAACACATTTTATTGATTGGCGCCGGGGGCGCCGCGCGTGGCGTGTTACCAGCCTTGTTGGCCAACCAACCAGCGACCTTGGTGATCACCAACCGCACGTTAGCAAAAGTGCAACCATTGATTGAACACCTGCCATCATCACAAAGGTTAACCGTGTGTGCGATGGATGAATTGGATGCATTCACCTTTGATTTGATCATCAACACCACCTCTTGCAGTTTGCAGCACACAATTCCCCCCATTCCCAATGCTTGTTACCACCACAGCGTTTGTTACGATCTGGTGTACCAAGCCATGCCGACGGTGTTTTTACAACATGCGAAACAACACGGCGCTCGTCAAACATTGGATGGCTTTGGCATG
>WLWR01000023.1 GCA_012103495.1 Legionellales bacterium | reverse complement strand
CAGGAGAAGCAAAATTTATTGAATGAGCGCAATGCTTCTTCGGAAATTGTTGTCACGGGTAATACGGTGATTGACGCCTTGTATCAAATTGCCAGTCGTGATATACCATTGCCAATCCATGTTACTGCTGATCAAAAATTACTTTTGGTCACTTGTCATCGTCGGGAAAGTTTTGGGGAACCGTTAACTCATGTTTGCAAAGCGCTATTGCAAATTGCTCATGACAATCCACAAGTCTTGATTGTCTATCCGGTTCACCCCAATCCTCACGTGACTAAAAAAGTTTACTCACTGCTAAACGATTGCCCAAGCATCCAATTATTACCACCACAACCTTATGATCAATTTGTTAATTTAATGAAGCATGCTTATTTAGTATTGACTGACTCGGGTGGGGTGCAAGAAGAAGCTCCTGCGCTGGCAAAACCGGTATTAGTGCTGCGAGATAAAACTGAACGACCAGAAATTATTCGTCAGGGCTTAGGACAAGTGATAGGTACGGATCCTCAGCATGTTACTCAAGTGACCACGCAACTGTTGCAGCATCCAGAGCATTATCAAGCGATGGCACAAGGCTTTTCTCCTTATGGGGATGGTCAAGCTTCGCAGCGTATTGTGGAGGCTTTGCTTAATTTTTATGGTAGATGATTTTATCTTCATCACTTCAATTTTAACAGTCATATTTTATTAAATGAATGATTGTGGCATAATGCTGCTAGTTTGTGGCTGTGTGCATCGGGCTAGCCAAAGTTAGGGGCAAGGATGGGGTGTGTCGCGATTTGCCAGATTTCTATTGATCAGCGCTGCGATTGTCGGATTGTTGCTAGCCACACTATTTTTTTTGGCTTATTACAAAAGTCAGCAGCACTCCCGTGATGTTGATATCTTGATTCAACGCTATAATCAACTGCGGGATGAAAATCCAAACGCTGCCAAACATACATTAGAAATTATTTTGGCAGAAGATGAAGACAATGTGTTTGCCCTGAAACAATTGGCTTATTGGTATCTTAAACGTGGCGATCAAGTTTCAGCGCTAGAGTATTTTGTAAAAGCCTTTGAAATTGACCCAAGCGATCCACAAGTTAAATATGAAATTAGAAATTTAATTGCTCATGGTGTGGATAATGAATTACTCACTGATGAATGGGTAGTGTATGCAACGCAACAAAAAATTGCACAATTATTCAATCAATTTTATCAATTAAAAATTGAAAATCCAGTTGAAGCGCAAGCTGTTTTACAACAAATCATTAGTTTGGATCCTTATTCCAGCCGTGCCTACGAAGAGCTGGGCTATTTGTATTTACAACAGAATCGCAAACCAGATGCCATTAGTGCGTTTGAAAAGTCATATGCTTTGCATCCCAATCCGGTGATTGCCGCCCAATTAGGTTATTTATTTTTTGAAGAGAAAAATTGGGCAAAAGCGAAATATTATTTTGAGTACAGTAAATTTACCAGTGATGAAGTTTTGAAAAAGCAAGGTTCACTGGCATTGTTTCAATTGAATTTATTGTTGCAACGGCAATTTACATTGGATCAGCACAAATTGTTTGCTGCCAGCCAACCCATCGCGCCAATTGTTCCATTAATTGATCAATTGCTGAATCGTTTTTATCAATTAAAAAAAACCAATGTTGGTCAAGCTTGGCATGTCTTACAGGAAATCTTGACGCGTTACCCAGCAAATTTACTTGCATTGAAAGAAGCAGGGCATATGAGTCTGCAACAAGGCGATTATTATCATGCGTTTTTATACTTTGATCGGGCGTATCAATTGACCGGTGACCCAGCGATGGCTTTGCAAGTGGGATATATTTTGGATCAAGTTGGACAAGATCGGCGAGCATTTTACTACTTTAAAAAAGCTGCATCCATTGCTACCAATTTAGAACAGAAATTAGAAGCTGAGCAGGCCATGGTGAATTTGGCAGGATTGCAAACTAAATTCATTGCTCAACCACATTTTTGGGATGTGTATCTATCACCATTTTATTTTGAACGGTTTGAATTGTTGGTGATCCCTTTGATTAGCCGGCTTGGGGTCACATTGAATCCAGATTATTACACAGAACTTTATTTAAATCTTCGTGCAATCAGAGATAATCGATCACAAGGTTTCGGTGACTTTGGTTTGTTACCACAAATTTTTGAAGATAATTATTTACTCATGGGGACCGGGTTTCGGACACGTTTTTTTAAAGATACCCCATTTTTTTCTTTTGTTGAAATAGGTCGAGCTTATGATTTGATCTACCGGGATCGAAATCGGTGGCGTAGCGATTTGCGTGCAGGATTATTAATGTACAATGCTTGGGGTGCTAAATCACGTTATACCACTAATTGGACTTTTTCGGGGCGACTATTGGGGGATATTTATGGTGAAATGATTTATTACACCCGATATAACAATAATGTCATTACTTTTTTACGGGGTCGGCAAGGATTTCGCTTATTTGAATATTTAAATCTTGATATTGATGCGTATTTTATTACCCGGCTGTTTTTGGATACCAAGCATCAATTTTTTAATAATTTGTACGATTGGGGCCCTGGGCTGGCGATTGTTCCTGATAATCGGTTGAATATGTCACTACGGATTGAATTTTTATGGGGACGGTATATCAAAGTGAACAGTCCAACACCTAACCCATTTAACAGGAACTATACTAATATTATTATCTTGCTTGAAACGTATTTTCGGTTTTAACATGTTGACTGAATGGCTGCTAACATTTCATTATTTTATGTGGTATTTGTTGATTGCTGTGGCCATTTTGTTTTTTGTATCGGGGTTGGATGATTTATTTTACGATGTTTATTATTGGATCCGCAGTCTGTATCGAGTGTGGAAAACTAGAAAATATCAACCATTAACTTATGAAAAACTCGCCGCCGTTGCTGAACAGCACATCGCTGTATTAACGCCTTGTTGGAATGAAGCCGATGTCATTGAAAAAATGCTACGCCACAATGTGTATGGTTTGGATTATCAGCAATACACATTGTTTGTTGGTGTGTATCCCAATGATCCTGAAACGGTGTTGGCGGTGCAAGCTGCTGCGGCTGATAATTCACACATTCATTGTGTCCTTGGGGATCAGCCAGGACCTACCAATAAAGCACACAATTTAAATACCATTTATCAACATGTGAAACAGCATGAACAACAAACTGGCATTCGCTATGAGATTTTTGTTCTACATGATTCGGAAGATTCCATCCATCCATTGTCATTTAAATTGTACAATTATTTGTTGCCACGTAAAAACATGATTCAAATTCCAGTGTTTCCCTCCGAGGTGAGCCTTTGGAGTTTTACCCATTGGATTTATGCCGATGAATTTTCAGAAATTCATACCAAAGATATTATTGTGAGAGAATCGATTCATGGGTTGGTACCTTCGGCAGGGGTTGGCACGGCATTTTCTCGAGCGACTATGGATATGCTGATCGAAACCAATGATGGGGTGCCATTTGCCGGTTTGACGTTGACTGAAGACTACAGCACGGCGTTACAAATTTGTGTTAAAAATTTAAAACAAATTTTTGTAACTCAATTTATTATGCGAGAACAGTGGCGCAAACGCTGGCATTATTTTGGAAAACCAGTATTAAAAAAAGTAAAAGAATTTGTTGCCACCCGCTCTTTATTTCCTACCACATACATGAAAGCTGTGCGCCAGAAAGCACGCTGGATCACGGGGATTTCGATTCAAGAATGGTTTCACATCGGTTGGTCAGGAGGCTTTTGGGTGCGTTACACATTGTTGCATGATCGCAAAGTAATCTTTACCCATTTGATCAATGTACTTGGTTATATTGTATTTTTATTTTGGGTGGTTTATTCACTGGCGATTTATCATTATCCGCAATATCCTTCGTTGCAAGAACGCCTCAATCAAGATCACTGGGTTTGGTATTTAATTATTGCTTGTACGGTGATCATGGCTGAACGGATGGTGCAGAAAATTATTGCCGTATGGCGTGTTTATGGTGCAGCACCCGCGTTGTTGAGTATCCCAAGAACGGTGTATGCCAATGTGCTCAATATGCACGCCTTGCTGCGTGCCTATTATGGGTATTTATTTCATCCCAAAGCCAAAGGCGGGCGCCGCTGGGATAAAACCGAGCATGAGTTTCCATTCGGTTATGCACTTACCCCAAAACGCAAATTGGGTGAATTGTTAATGGAAGAACAATTATTGACTGCTGATCAATTGAATTATGCATTAAATAAGCAGATGCAAGATGGTCAACAGTTGGGTAAGGTATTGATTGAGCAAGGTTATTTGGAACAAGCTGAATTAACACAATTTTTGGCTCAACAATATGAGCTTCCCATACAAGCAAAAACAGAAATGACCGTCTTATCGGCCAAGCAACTACCTGAAATTTCTACAAAAAACTATGCACTGTTATTAAAAAATTACAGTTATCCCATCGCGGTGAACCGTAAACATCATCAAGTTACGGTTGCCATTGAAGATCCCGCCAATCATTTGTTAGTAACCACAGTGATTCATGCCTTGTACCCTTATCAAGTGAAATTTGCCTTAAGTGTCTGAAATCGATGGCTTGCCAAGGATAAATGATTTCTCAATTTAGTCAACCGACCAATAGTTAGTTTAATTTTGACTAAATCTGGTTTTATTTAATTTACATTGCATTACAATTGATCGAACTGGGGTTTTGATTTTAGGAGAGTTATTTATGTTACGGTCACTGTTATCGACCAATCCCTTATCATTCTTGTATCCGCTAACGGTTTTGAAAAAATCATTAGAATCGTTAGTCAAACAAGTTGATTCGGAGCAGATAATGAAGCAGGAATCTGTAAAAGAATCGCAGACAAACCCAACAAAAACCATTGTTTCATTGTGTCTTGTGATTGATGATCTCAGTTCCGTGCGTAAGTTAAAAATGAAGCAAATAAACTTGCTGTTAAACAGTTGGATGCTTACTCATCGCTATCAGGGATTTGTATTCGGTGCTGACAATGCAGCAACAGCACAAGCTGCTTTGGAAAAAATGAAAATCAGCATCGAACAATATAAAGATGATGTGATATTCATGATTGTAGTATTGACAGACAGAAATTTTTTTTTAAAGGATGAAAGTAATGCCTCTCGTTCACTTGATAGTAGTGGTAAGGCAGAAAAAATTGTCTTAGAGGCTTTTGATGATATCACTGGAGTGGCAAAAACAGTCATGAGTATTAGCAGTGCGTATGATGCAGCAAGTGATGATAAGCAAGTTATTCAGCAAGGGGATAATAATGTGGAACCTCCGCAAGGTATGACTGGCCAGTTGATAAAAAAAGCACCATTAATGTTGAGTCAACAGCAAATCGCAACCCCTCTTATTAAGGCACTAAAAGATCTATCAGCCAGTTCAGCGAGGGATGAGCGTCAGCCCACTCAACCGGGTGATGATGATGTGCAACCCACGGTGGTTCAACAAGGGTTGAAAAATCAGCCAATGGTGATGAATGAGCGACAAATCGTAATTTTGCTTACCAAGATGTTAAAAAAATTGTCTGTGCAACAAAAACCATCAGATTGTTCGCAGCAGCCATCTTCTCAAGCTTTTGATGCGAGTGTTATCAGTAAGAGCATATGTGAAGTCAAATGCTTAAAGACACTTTCTTGTAGACGCACACAAAGTTCTGAACACTCACAACGACCTGATAGGCTGCCTCTCGTTCGAAGTAAAAGTGATGGATGGAGTGATGTTGGTAGTGATGATGAGAAGTCATTATTGCAAACTCAATTGAAGCGGTAACAACATTTCATTCAGTTATTTAAATAGGCCTTGTTAAAAAGAAATCCTCAGTGGATGAGGAAAGAGGAGGGGTTAAAGCGCAGCATCCTTGCTGACAGTGATCATCCCTAGTTTACTTTCGTAGTTTTGGCAGTCCTTGCATAATCCTTTATCAAAGTCTGTCCTTAATTGCTTAATCCATTAAGCCATCGAATCCTTCGATGATGTCGTCCTTAACAAATCCTTATCAAATCCTTATGGGTTTAATGAGCTTAACAAATTTTTTAAAAAAAGCAAGAATTGGGTGTTTATCGGCTTATTCGTTGTAAAAAACAACATGCTTCGTAACTAGATGAAATTTCCAGGTTTTTCAATAATAAAAATCATTAATTAATCATTAATCGTACAAAAAAATCAGAAAATTCTCACATAGAGTGTCGATTTATCAACTTCTTTCTTTTAAGAATAAGTTGATATAAGTTGATGGAGTGTACGTTGAGCAGGATGATTCATGCACAAGTTTCCTTCACTGCGGGTGCCGCAGGACGATGATTGCCGGCGAAAAAGGTATACATCGTTGGTACGACAAACAAAGTAAACAAGGTTCCAATAAATAGACCGGTAGCAATCACCAGACCGATATCGAACCGGCTGTTGGCACCCGCACCGGAGGCAAACAGCAATGGTAGTACGCCAAAGATCATTGCCGCAGTCGTCATTAAAATCGGTCGTAACCGAATGGCAGCAGCTTGCTCAATGGCTTCACGGATGGATAAATTTTGTTCAGCTTGTAAATGGTTGGCGTAATCTACCATTAAAATCCCATGTTTACTGATTAAGCCAATCAAAGTCACCAACCCAATTTGGGTATAAATATTAATGGTGGCTAAACCCAGGTTCAATGGAATTAACGCGCCACAAATCGACAAAGGTACGGTAAATAAAATAATCAAAGGATCACGGAAACTCTCATATTGCGCCGCCAACACTAGAAAAATTATCAACAGTGCCATAAAAAATGCCACGATCAATGCGTTGCCTTCTTGCACAAATTGACGCGATTGACCGCCATAATCGTAACTCATGCCTTGTGGCAACAATTCCTGTGCTTTTTGTTCCATAAAGCGCAACCCATCTCCAATCGAAGTACCGGGCATTAATACACCTTCCAGTGTCGCCGAATTCAATTGTTGAAATTGACTGCGAGCACTGGGAGCAACTGACTGAGTGATGGTTGCCACGGTCGATAAGGGAATTGATGTACCATTGGGTGCAGTGATGTAAATTTGTGCCAATTGCTTGGCATTCATTCGAAATGGGCGGGCTAATTGTGGAATAACTTTGTAACTGCGTCCTTGAATGCTGAACAAATTCACATAGCCACCTGACAAGCTGCTGGCCAATGCCATGCCAATATCTTCCATGGTGATTCCCATTTCCAATGCTTTATCCCGTTGAATATCGATGGAAATTTCTGGGCGATCAAATTTCAAACTGTTGCTGACAAATAAAAATAAACCACTGTTCATTGCTTCTTGTTTTAATTGTTCTGCCACTGGATAAATCAATTCATGGTCTCCGGTACCGGTAATGACAAATTGAATGGCGGCGCCACCACCGCCACCAGGCAAGGCTGGTGGCACGATGGCGTACGATTGCAATCCCGCAACGGCATTTAATTGTGTTTGCAGCGGTTCTTTCAAATCTTGTACGGTATGTTTACGTTGACTCCAGGGTTTCAATGACATAATTGAAATGGCTTGATTCGCACCGCCATAGCCATTCAAACTGAAGTAACTTTCTGCTTCAGAATAACTGGCAAAAATACCATCGATTTCTCGCGTATAAGCCATTAAGTAATCCAGCGTAGCGTATTGTGGTGCTTGCGAAAATACTAGAAAAAAACCTTTATCTTCTTCGGGCGCCGTTTCTTGTTGTGTATTGCTGTACAGAAAAAATAAACTTCCTAAGACTGTCAGCAGCAATACAACCGTTACTGGACGATAATTCAATGCATTGTGTAATTTGCGTTGATACCACTGTTTTAAAACTTCAAACTTTTGATCTAAATATTGGGCAAATCGACCTTCACTCAATTCAGAGGTTAGAATTTTGGAACACATCATGGGTGATAAGGTCAGCGCGACAATCCCAGAAATAATCACGGCACTGGCTAAAGTAAAAGCAAATTCTTTAAATAGGGCACCGGTTAACCCACCCATGAAACCAATTGGTGCGTATACAGCGGCCAAGGTCAACGTCATGCCGATAATGGGTAAGCCAATTTCCCGGGCGCCGATCAAAGAAGCTTGCAAAGGGGTTTTGCCTTTTTCAATGTGTCGATGAATGTTTTCCACGACGACAATGGCGTCATCCACCACCAAACCAATCGCTAACACCATTGCCAACAAAGTTAATAAATTGATCGAATATCCCAACGCTAACATTAAGGAACACACACCTATTAGTGACAAAGGGATGGTAACCAGAGGAATGCTCACTGCCCGTAGTGATCCCAAGAATAAAAAGATCACCAACAACACAATAAGGGTGGCTTCAACAATAGTTTTGATCACTTCATCAATGGATTCTTCAATGTATTCGGTGACATCGTATACAATTTCTGCATGCAAGCTGGGTGGTAAATCGTTAGCCAACTCACTAAATTGTTCGCGTACTTGCTGAATCACCGACAATGGGTTGGCCGACGGTGTGGTTTTTACCCCAATAAAGACGCCTAAACGACCATTAAACGTGACTTCGGAATTGTAATCTTCCCCGCCCAATTCAATGATGGCCACATCGCGCAGACGCACGACAGAGCCTTTTTCACTTTTGATGACAATGTTGGCAAATTCATCCGCATCTTGTAAATCAGTGGCTGCAGTAATATCGATCGCGACATACATCCCTTTGGTTTTACCGGCGGCGCTTTGAAAATTATTACGCATCAACGCCTGCGATACCATCGGTGGGGTGATATTACGTGCGGCCATTTTGCGTGGGTCTAACCAAATCCGCATGGCGAAATTACCCGAGCCCAGCGGTGCGGCTTCAGCCACCCCGGGAATGGTTTCTAACTTCGGTTGCACGACTCGGGAAATGTAATCGGTGATTTGCTGACGTGTGAGTACTTCACTGTTAAAACTAGCATACAACAGGGCATTGGAATCATCAGTTTCTTTAAAAATAATCGGGTCTTCTGTTTGACGCGGTAACTGGCCGCGTACTTGTGCCACTTTGGCCATGATTTCAGTAAACGCTAGATTGGGATCGTAATTCAAGACAATATGTGCGCTGACGATGCTGACACCTTCACGACTTTCCGCCGTCAAATAATCAATGCCATCCGCACTGGCGATGGTACTTTGAATCGGCTGAGTGATAAATCCTTGCACCAATTCAGCGCTGGCGCCTGGATAGACGGTGGTGACGGTGATGGTCGTATTTTCCATTTTGGGAAATTGTCGAATGGGCAATTCTAAAATCGCGCGCAAACCAAACAACAGAATCAGCAAACTGATGACCGTTGCCAACACCGGTCGATTGATAAAAATATCGGTAAATTTCATGACCTATTCACCACCGTTGAGGTGAACAGCCATTTTTGGCGCATCCAACCAGCACTTAAATATGACTTTTCTCCAAGACTTAAAATTTTGGTGGATAGGTACAACTTCATTAGATTTCGCTACCTTCACCGCGGATGGTTTGCTGTTCTAATTTAATGGTGTTATCGATCACCACGCGTGCGCCATTGTCTAATTTTAATTGGCCAGCATCGACCACTTGCTCATTGGCAGACAAGCCACGCAAAATGGTTGCTTCACCGTTTTCACGTTCACCTACCACCACAAATTGCCGATGAACACGCAAGACGGGTTCTTCTTCGGTGGAGGCTTGTTCATCCACCGTCACCACAAACACAGAATCACCGTACAAACTGTAAGCAATGGCAGTTTCTGGAACCACAATGACATTTTGTTCTTGTGGCAGCAATACTTTAAGGTGAGCAAACAAACCTGGATACAGTGCGCCATCTTCATTGGGGATTCGGCCCTGTAGCTGAATGTTGTGAGTGGCGACGTCGGCTTTGGCATCAATGGCGCTGATGGCGCCGGTGAAAATACGGTTGGGATAACCATCCACGCGTACTTCAAGCGGTTGCCCGACATAAATTTGCCGGATGAATTGTTCCGGTAAAAAGAATTTTACATACATTGGATTCATGGCTTGTAGGGTGACAATGACACTTTGGCCTGGATTGACGTATTCACCCAAATCGATCTGTCCAATACCCAAGCGTCCGGCAAATGGTGCATTGATTTGCTTTTGATCAACCAGAGCTTGGATTTTATCCACCGCGGCGCTGGCTTTTTGCAATCTTGAACGTGCCGCATCCAATTCTGAGCTGGGTGTGGCTCCGCGTTTATATAAACCCTGTTGACGTTTAAAAGTCAATTGTGCCAATTGAAAATCCGATTGAGCATCTTTTAAATTGGCTTGATCAACATCATCATTGAGTCGTACCAACAATTGGCCTTTTATGACTTGTTGACCGGATTCAAATAAAATATCTTCGACTATACCCGCTGTTTCAGCGGTGATGTCCACACCGTTGGCAGCTGTTAATGAGCCGATAGCGGATAAATACGGTTGCCAAATTTTATTTTGTGCAATAGAAGTGGAAATTGAAATCGGTGGCGGTTCGAATTTACTGATAAAACTTTTGATTAATAAACCGCGAATGACATTCCAGGCCAATAACCCACCGAACACCACCCCCAGCGCGATTATCATAATAATCATGCGCTTTTTCATAGCAAACACCCTGTTGAAAAAAGGCTAGACAAATGGGTGCTATGATAGTGATTTATCGTTGATCGTCAACTGTTAATTTAGGGTGAATTGTCAACACGCTCTAGTGATTTGAATAAGTGATATCGTCTATTTGCGCTCTTCAGTACGTAGAGTCAGCACTTCAACTCCCAGTTCGGTCACTACCATGGTATGTTCCCATTGGGCTGACAGACTGTGATCTTTGGTGACCACGGTCCATTGATCCGGCAATAATTTGACATGTTGTTTACCAGCATTCACCATCGGCTCAATGGTAAACGTCATGCCTGGCTGCAAAATTTCTCCAGTACCTGGGGTTCCAAAGTGAAGTACTTGGGGGTCCTCATGAAAGCCTCTGCCAATACCATGCCCGCACTATTCCCTGACAATCGAACAGTCATGTTGGTGGGCGTGTTGTTGAATGGCGTAACCAATATCCCCCAAACGCACTCCCGGTTTGACCATGCGAATACCGGTCCATAAACAGTCATGAGCAATTTGGCTAACGCGTTGACCAATGATGGAGGGTTTGCCAAGTAGAAACATTTTACTGGTATCACCATGGTATTCATCTTTAATTACAGTGACATCGATATTGAGAATGTCACCATCTTTTAATTTACGTTTGCCTGGAATGCCGTGACATACTTGATGATTCACCGATGTGCAAATAGATTTGGGGAATCCTTTGTAATTGAGCGGGGCAGGGATGGCTTTTTGCGTGTGGACAATATAATCGTGACAAATGTCATTCAGTTCATCGGTAGTGATCCCTGGTTGGACATGATCGGTGATCATATCCAGTACGTCGGCGGCTAAACGACCAGCCACGCGCATTTTCGCAATTTCATCGGGAGTTTTTAATTGAATACTCATGGGGTATCACCTACGCAAAAATTTGCAATTATAACGAAGATATCAGCATAATGGTAAATGCTTTTATCAAGTCACCGGTAGTTGGTTATAAATAAGATGCACATTACCCCAATCATTGAAATTGCTCAACAAGCTGGGCAATGCATTTTGTCATTTTGGCGACGTTCGATCACTGTTTCATTAAAAGCTGATCGTTCGCCGGTGACCGCGGCCGATCAAGCCGCGCATCAAGTGATTGAACAAGGGTTACGCCAAGTAACGCCGGCCCTGCCGATTTTATCGGAAGAAGGCCCCTTGATCGGTTGGGCACAGCGTAAGCAATGGACATCTTATTGGTTGGTGGATCCGTTGGATGGTACCAAAGATTTTTTACAAGGGCGTGCCGAGTTCACGGTTAACATCGCATTAATTGATCAGCATATGCCAATATTGTCAGTCATGTATGCGCCAGCGGTGGATAAACTGTACTATGCCATCCAAGGACAGGGCGCTTATTTGCAACAAGGACAAACATCGGCACAACCTGTGCATGTGTGTGAATCGGTATCAGCAAAACCACGCATTGCCAGCAGTCGTTTTCATCCGAATTGCGCATTGCAATCGATGTTAACTCAACTCGGTGAGCATCAACTAATTATTGCCGGCAGTTCCTTGAAATTTGGATTGATTGCCGAAGGTCTTGCCGATGTGTATTTACGATTCGGTCCCACATGCGAATGGGATACTGCCGCCGGTCAATGCATCTTGGAAGCTGCCGGAGGGCAGGTGGTAGATTTCAACCAGCAACCATTGCGATACAATCAACAAGCATCGCTCATCAATCCACATTTTTTAGCTTGTGGCGATGCAAGCCAACGTTGGTGTGCCATGGCGGCAGGCTCGACAACTTAACCCTTGCTTCAACGTAAGATTCTCATCATTGATGTGCAGTAACAAGCCGACCCTCGGGTATTTGCTTCTTGATAATGCTTATGCTATAAAGTCGCGCACTTTTAAATTCTCACATATATCGACACGTGGGAGTGGGTCCTGTTCAATTGTATTGACGGGTCTTTCACGGGATATATGGAGGCGTAACCCAACTTAGGAGAACAACGATGACTCAAGTCACCATGCGTGATATGTTAGAAGCCGGTGTGCATTTTGGACACCGAACCCGATTCTGGAATCCCAAAATGGCGCCCTACATTTTTGGTTCGCGCGATCGGATTCACATTATCAATTTAGAACAAACCTTACCTCTGTATCAGGATGCATTAAATTATATCAGTCAGTTGGCGGCTAATCGTGGCAAAATTATGTTTGTCGGAACCAAGCGGGCTGCCCAATCCATCATCCGTGAACAAGCAGCTCGCTGTGGAATGCCTTATGTTGATCACCGCTGGCTGGGCGGCACATTAACCAACTATAAAACCGTACGTCAATCAATCAAACGCTTAAAACAATTAGAAAAAATGCGTGATGAAGGCATGTTGGATCGCATGATCAAAAAAGAAGCTCTCAACCTCACCAAGCAATGGGAAAAACTTGAGCGTGGCTTGGGTGGAATTAAAGACATGGGCAGTTTGCCGGATGCTTTATTTATTATTGATGTTGGGTTTGAAAAAATTGCCATTCAAGAAGCTAAACGATTAAGCATTCCAATCATTGGGGTGGTGGATACTAACAGTGATCCCAGCGATGTCGATTACTTAGTGCCGGGTAATGATGATTCTATGCGTGCCATTCAATTATACGCCAGTGGTGTTGCTGATGTGATTTTGGCAGCTAAAGCGGCGGCCACCAGTCAATCGCATGAAAATAAGACGGAAGCCAAAACACCTGCGGAACCGACAACCAAAGTTGAAGTGAAAGCAACGAAAGCTGCCACCGACAAGTCAGAGCCACCTGCGACAGATGAAGAGGTACCTGCTTCTACGACCACTCAAAGTACAGGAGAATAACCAATGACATCAATTTCTGCAGGGTTAGTAAAAGAATTACGTGAACGCACCGGTGCGGGTATGATGGAATGCAAACGAGCCTTAATAGAAACCCAAGGCGATATTGAGCAAGCTGTGGATGTGTTGCGTAAAAGTGGTCAAGCCAAAGCGGATAAGAAAGCTGGGCGCACCGCAGCAGAAGGGAGAATAGAAATATTACCCAGTGATGATGGACAGGCCATTGTCATGTTAGAAGTCAATTGCGAAACTGATTTTGTTGCACGCACAGAAGAGCTGAAAAAATTTGCTCATTCGTTATGCATGCAAATTGCCGCAATGCGTCCACTCTATCTTGCTCCAGAAGATGTTGACCCAAAATTCTTGGAACACGAAAAAAACATCATGAAAGAGCAGATGGCCGATTCTGGAAAACCAGAAAAAATTATCAATCAAATTGTCGAAGGCAAACTGAA
>WLWR01000022.1 GCA_012103495.1 Legionellales bacterium | reverse complement strand
TATCCAACCGCACATTTTTTTGAACAAAACGACACGTTTGTCTGGTACCAAAAATTTCAAGGTCATTGGTGGCAAACCCACTTGACTTATCACCCTTGTAATGTAGTGGCTTGGCGAGGCAACTATGCACCGTATCAATACGATTTAAGATTGTTTAACACTCTTAACAGTGTTAGTTTTGATCATCCTGATCCTTCTATTTTTACCGTACTGACCTCAACCAGCGATACTTCGGGGGTTGCCAATGTCGATTTAGCCATCTTTCCACCACGCTGGCAAGTGGCTGAACACACATTTCGCCCTCCGTATTTTCATCGCAATGTTATGAGTGAATTCATGGGGTTGATTCACGGTGTGTATGAAGCCAAACAACAAGGATTCACCGCCGGCGGTTGCAGTTTACACAATTGTTTCATTCCCCACGGTCCCGATGCCCAGACTTATCGTCAAGCCAGCCAGGCTACATTAACCCCCACTCAAATCAAACACACGTTGGCCTTTATCCTAGAAAGTCGTTACGCCTGGCAAGTAACAAACACTATGTATACAAAGCGACAAATGGATTATTTGGCATGTTGGCAAGGATTGGCATGATGAAAACATCTCCCTTTATCAGAGCTTAATTTATTAAATTTAATTTTTAAGTGATTTTTCTTATTCACCATTGCAATCGAAGTTGTTAGAATCATGAGCTTCTCTTGGCTCGTTGTATTGATTTATGTTAACCAAACGAATTCAAAATTTTTTCAAAGTCGAAGCACTCAGTGGTATTGTGCTGTTCATCGTCTTACTCCTGGCGTTGTTTATCGCCAATTCACAATTACTACCTTTGTATCAATCGCTGGTAGAATTGCCCATTCAAGTGCGCATTGGTTCATTTAACTTAGAAAAACCAGCATTTTTATGGGTCAATGATGGTTTGATGGCGATATTTTTTATGCTATTGGCCATGGAAATTAAACGTGAGGTCTTAGAAGGTGATCTGTCCGACGCTTCACAAATGGCATTACCAATCATTGCAGCCATTGGTGGGATTGCCATTCCAGCATTAATTTATGTCGCGTTGAATTACCAAGGGGAACTTACGATTATCGGTTGGCCGATTCCCACCATGACCGATATCGCCTTCACCTTGGGAGTCATTGCTTTATTAGGATCACGTGTGCCACCCAACTTAAAAGTGTTCGTTGTTGCACTGTCCATTGTCGATGACATTTTAGCAATCGGCATCATCGCTATTTTTTACACTGGCCAACTGTCTTATTTAGCACTGTTGTTTGCCTTGATTGGCATTCTCACATTAATTGCCTTTAATTTTTTAGGTATCAAGCGCATCGCGCCTTATTTACTATTGGGCATTGTGATTTGGGTGTGTGTACTGCAATCAAAAGTCCATGCCACGCTCGCTGGAGTGATCATTGGCTTGCTCATTCCATTGCACACCAAAGAAGCCGGTAGCACTACCAGTTATTCACCCTTACGTCGATTGGAACACATGTTGCACCCTTGGGTCGCATTTTTCATTTTGCCAATTTTCGTGTTTTTTAATGGTGGTATTTCATTTGAAAACTTTTCCTGGTCCAGCTTGTTACATCCAGTACCTATTGGGATTGCCATGGGATTATTCTTAGGGAAAAGTGTAGGAATTTTTAGCATTTCCTGGTTAGTGATTAAACTCGGCTTTGCCAAATTACCAAGTGGTTCCAATTGGTGGCAATTTTATGGTGTTTCCACCCTCACCGGAATTGGCTTTACCATGAGTTTATTCTTAAGTGCGCTGGCCTTTAGTGGCACAGAATATGAAGATTTAGCTCGTAAAGGGGTGTTATTCGGTTCTTTACTATCAATGGCTTGGGGGGTATTGATTATATGGTTTAGCAACCATGCGCCCACCCATCCCCACTCAATATTTTCAAAATCCTAATTGTGTATTCTAGCAATAAAAAAGGGCGACTCTAAAGCCGCCCTTTCACTGATTTAGGTAGAGGGAAAAAACTACCTAGACACAGATTGATTAGACTTGCAAATCAGTTGGAATCAATACGGTATCAATCACATGAACAACACCGTTTTTAGCAACTACATCCGCTTGAATAACTTGCGCATCGTTAATTTTTACTTGTTGACCATTTTTGGCAACAATCACTTTTTGGCCTTCCAACGTCATTACTTCACCGCTGCGAATATCACCAGATTTAATGCTTCCTGGAACCACATGGTAAGTTAACACTTTGACCAAAGCTTCTTTATTTTTTAATAGTTTTTCTAAAGTACCGGGAGGTAATTTAGCAAACGCTTCATTGGTAGGAGCAAACACAGTGAAAGGACCCGTACCGCTTAATGCTTCCATCAAACCGGCTTCTTGTACCGCGGCTGCTAAAGTCGATAAATCATTGGTAGAAACTGCTAATTCAACAATGTTTTTATCTTGCTGAGCTGCAAAACCTACAGAAGCGATCATTAACGATATCACTGCAACCCAAGTTTTTAATAATTTTCTCATGGCGCCATTCTCCTTTAATTATTGTTATTGGCTCATAATGTATAGTCATGATAATTCACGATGTCAATTTTTCACATTGAAAGACCAAGCAACAAAATCACTGCGTTGTTAATTTTTTCTGCACCCACTGCACAAGCATTGATTGATCAGCCGTTGAAAATTGTGCATCTACTGGCAAATACCATAAATTAGACATTGCCCACGCACGACATTTCACGGCATCTTTTTCAGTCATCACTACCACACTGCGTTTACCAAACATTAAGTCCTGTGGTTTCCATGAGTAATGATCAGCAAACGGGTGACAACGTGGCATGAAATTCAAATCACGCAATGTTTGAAAAAAACGTTGCGGATGACCAATTGCCGCAACAGCATGCAATGATTTCCCACGCCAAACCTCTGGCGTAAAAACCAAATCGGGTTGACACAATGAAGTTATCGTTCCAGGCTGCAATCGCATTTGCAGCCACGCATTATTTAGCGTCATATCAGCATAACGTTGCCGCAGAGCATGAAATAAATGCTCGTGTTGAGTGTTCACTACTACCAAATCCACTTGCGCCAATCGATGGATTGACTCTCGTAAAGGACCGGCCGGCAAACAACACTCATTGCCCAAGCCACGTTCACCATCAATCACCACAATTTCAAACACTCTGGGCAATGCATAATGTTGTAATCCATCATCACTGATGATCACATCGCAAGGAGTACGTTGTTGTAAATAATGAACTGCCGATGGGCGATCGGGCGCCACCACCACAGGTAAACGAGTTCGCTGGGCAATCAATAGCGGCTCATCACCCACCCATTTAGGATCACTGGTTGGCGTCACCCAATACGGATATTGTGGCGCCCGTCCCCCATACCCACGACTGACAATCCCTACCTTTAACTGTTGTTGCGTCAACATATCGGCCAAAGCAATCACCAAAGGTGTTTTACCAGTACCACCGACGGTTAGATTACCCACCACCACAATCGGGACAGATACTTTGGGTGGACGTCGTTGCTGATAATATCGACGAATGGTTGCCCCAGCTTGAAACAACCAACTGATTGGGATCAATGGGTAATGCCAACGACTTTGCGCAGCATACCACAAGCGATCCCAAAACATTTAGACTTCCTCAACAATTGGATTGACAGGCAAGTTGGGTTGAAATTGCATTGCATGTAAGTACGCATAATGCCCCTCATGAGCCAACAATTGTTGATGTGACCCTTGTTCAATAATGCGCCCTTGATCCAAAACCAAAATACGATCAGCATTCTCAATAGTAGACAATCGATGAGCAATCACCAACGTGGTGCGATGACGCATCACTTCGGTTAAAGCTGCTTGAATATGTCGTTCAGATTCGGTATCCAAAGCAGAGGTCGCTTCATCCAAAATCAATATCGGCGCATTTTTCATCAATGCTCGGGCAATGGCAATACGTTGACGTTGCCCACCTGATAATAGGACACCATTTTCACCCACCATGGTTTGTAACCCTTGGGGTAAATGTTGGGCAAACTCCCATACATGGGCAAGACGCGCGGCAATTTCAATTTGTCGCGCATCGTGATTAGAACTGCCGTAAACAATGTTATTAGCGATGGTATCGTTAAACAACATCACTTGTTGCGAGACCAAAGCAATGTGCTGACGTAAATTTGCCAAACTCAATTGCGCAATATCAACCCCATCCAATAAAATCTGTCCTTGCGTAAGCGAATAAAACCGCGGCACTAAATTAACCAAAGTCGACTTACCACTACCAGACCGCCCGACCAATGCCACCGTTTCACCCGGTTCAATCACCACCTGAATGTCGTGTAACACTGGACGTGAAGGATAGGCAAAACACACTTGATCAAAGCACAATTGACCATTGACCCGAGTTAATTCTCGTTGCCCCTGTTCTGCTTCCATCGATTCATCCAATAAATGAAACACACTTTCAGCCCCAGCCAACCCCCGTTGAATAATACTGGTAATATTGGTCAATCGTTTGATTGGTACTGACAATTGCAACATAGCAACGATGATGGCAACAAAACCACCGGCACTGATTTCTAAAATGGCCGACAATTGAATCGCCGCGACAATGATTAAGGAAATTCCCAAAGCAATCACCATTTGCACACCGGCGACATTCAATGCTTTGGTTGCCGCCACTTTCATATCCCGCAAACGACTTTGCTCAGTGGCTTGATCAAATTTGCCTTCCTCATACGCTTGTCCACCGTAAATACGCACTTCTCGATAACCTTCAATAGCTTCCTCAGCAATTTCAGTCACTTGTCCCATCGATTGCTGTGCCGCGTGACTGACTCGTCGCGTGCGTCTATTGGTATAATTGACAATCAGGATCACCACCGGTGCGGTCAACATAAACAACAACGACAATTGCCAACTGATGTAAAACATCACTGCCAACAAACCAATAATCAAACACACCGATTGCACAAACGTGGTCAACGCATCCGCACTCACATGCGCCACTTGCTCAACATCGTATAAAATTTTTGACAACAATTGCCCAGAAGAATATTGATGATACAGTTGTGCTGGCAACCGCAAGATATGACCAAATACTTGACGACGTAGCGTATTAACCAATTGCCGCGCCACCCAGGTCATCAGATAACCTGCCAAAGCATTCATCACCCCACGCAATGAAATGCCTATCAAAATAATCCACGGAATCCACCGAATGAAACTTTGATCTTGATCAACCAAGCCACGATCCACAAATACCTTCGCCATATAAGTAAACCCAGCATCAATACCGGCATACGACATATTGACCACCAATCCTAACAGCAAAAGCGGCCAAAACGGCGTTAAATAGCCAAGCAATCGCTTGAGCAAATAGCGAGAACTACGCATCAAATGACTCTCCATCAGCCAACCATCTGGTCAAATATGCGACATTTTAGAGAGGATGCCCAGTCATTGCAAACTCAGTGTTCATTGGAATATTAGCTCTATACCCATTCCACTTGAAGCTTCAAGTGGAATGGGTATAGAGGGTCACAAGTTTCTAATGTGGTGAATCGTTACGAAAAAATAAAGTCATCCACATCCAGTGCTGCGCTATTAATACCTTGTAAAGTGATTTGATCCCCCAAGTTTCCACCCACAACAGTCAAATCAATTACCGTATCCCCAGCCACCTGATTGATGGCCGTTTGTAATATTGTAAAATCAGTATTAAATGCTGACAGATCAATTTTTTCATTACGATTGGTACTAAAGTCTGTGATGGTATCGCTGCCATCCCCTACAGAGAAAATAAATAAATCATTCCCCGCACCACCGGTAAGATTGTCATTGTCAGTACCCCCTATCAAAGTATCCCTTCTAGAACCACCATTTAGAGTATCGATACCTTCTCCACCTGAGAGCTGATCATTACCATTATTTCCATTGAGAAAATCATCGCCGATACCACCGAAAAGTGTATCACTACCCCCACCACCATTGAGCCTATCATTACCCTGGCCACCAAAAAGTTCATCAGCACCACCATTCCCATTGAGCAAGTCATCATTTTCATTGCCCGAGAGACTATCCCTTCCACGACCGCCATTCAAGCTATCCTCACCTGCACCACCAACAAGTTCATCGTTACCATTATTCCCATTGAGGAGATCATCGCCTACACCACCAACCAAAACATTCGCTTGATTATTTCCAATCAACGTATCATTAAAACTTGACCCGATTATATTTTCAAAATTGGCAATCGTATCACCTGCAGCATGAGTTCCCGCACCAGAGGCACTGTTATTTTCCAGATTGATAGTAACCCCTGTTAAATTATCTGCAGACGTTGAGTCTGTATAAGCAACGGTATCGCTTCCAGCGTTCCCATTAAGCTGATCCCCTCCAGCACCTCCTGTGATCACATCATTACCGATACCACCAACAATAACATCAACTTCCATACCACCACTTAATAGATCATCACCAGCGCCGCCAGTAATTTGTAAAGCACTGGTATAATCACTTGCATTCACAGTGATTGAATTTGTATCATCGATGGCACTGGCGTCAACAAACATAACGTCGGTTGCGGTTGTAGTGAAGGTCACCGTATAACTATCATTATCCGTTATAATATTTTCTAAATTTTGAACATTCCCATTGAAAATAAAGTTCCCCCCACCCTGCAATAACAAACTATCCACGCCACCCACGCCACCATCAATCATGTCATTGACTTCAGAGTAATTCACAGCGGTAGCAATAAATTGATCATTTGTTGCATCACGAGTTGTAAAGATATCAACCCCACTGGTTAACACTAAACCAGTAATATCAATCAGTGCATCCTCCGTCGCTAAACTAAAGGCATCCCCACTCGTTGTATCAGCTAATTGACCTACCGCACCACTACTTTGATCCCAAGCTTTAAAAGAAATATTGGCACTGCCTTCAAACTCATCATTAGGAATGAAACGTATTAAATCTTGCTCACGCAACAAGAGAGCATTCGTTTCATTGGTACCACTTAGCAACTGCCAATGATTGCCCCCATCTATAGAGAATTCCCAAATACCATTGGTAATATCCGTGTTAATGACAGCAAGACCCATACCGGGACCATCTGGGTCATTGATCAATCCAGCCGAAATTGCACTGACGGTAGTACCCGTATTGATACTATTAGCAATATTACGATACCCATCTTCTAAAGAAGGATCGGTAGAAAAATCAAGAACAGGTCTATCGTTCGCTCCGGTGATCGTCACCTCGGCCGTTTGCGACACCACTCCGCCACGACCATCCTCAATGTCGTAAGCATACGTGATCACCGACGTCTCTCCCACCGCCAAGCTGGTGTACGCTTGCGGCGAAACCGTCAACCCACTGTTCGAAAATACAACCCCTGAATCATCCCCTGAAACCAACACCAAATTCGACACCGTCAAAACATCGCTGGTATCCGGATCACTGGCGCCTGACAACAAATCCACACTGAACACGCCGTCGTCTTCACTCCCAATCCCAACCACCGTCGATGAAACTACCGGCGCATCGTTCGCTCCGGTGATCGTCACCTCGGCCGTTTGCGACACCACTCCGCCACGACCATCCTCAATGTCGTAAGCGTAAGCAATCACCGACGTCTCTCCCACCGCCAAGCTGGTATACGCTTGTGGCGAAACCGTCAACCCACTGTTCGAAAATACAACCCCTGAATCATCCCCTGAAACCAACACCAAATTCGACACCGTCAGAACATCACCATCTGGGTCACTGGCGCCTGACAATAAATCCACACTGAACACACTATCGTCTTCGCTACCAGTCCCAACTACCGACGATGAAACCACCGGTGCATTATTCATATCGGGACTATTTAAATGATAATGATTGCTCGAATAGGGATTTCCTCCATATCCACCGAATGGATTAAAGTTTGATCCCACCCCAGAATAAACATATCCGAAACCACTAAGTGTCAAACCACCAACACCACCGAAAAAAATAGGAGAGGCACTTTCAGGTAAATAACTATTTCCACTACCAATCCCATAGCCACTACCAACCCCATAGCCAGTATTCAATAATCCACCCCATTGATACCACCCAAATGAAAACTCATTGGACACATCGTTGTTAGTCTGATTGACAGTAAACAAACGGGAAAATGATATGCCTGCTGCTGTTAAATAACCAATATGAGTGAATGGAAAAAGGCCAAAATAATTATCTACATAATCTCGCATCTGCTCTCACCACAAAGTTTGCTAAATCTAGTCACATTTTTGTGTAAATGCATTCATCTGATCTTTTAAGGCTTACTGCAGTCACATCCCTCATTGACTGCAGCCAAAATAAAGATATGGTCATGATCTGAATAGTCTTGCCATCTATTGAAAATAGACGAATCAATTTCATTATTCAACATTTGATAATTATTTATATCAAAGAGATAACCCATTTAGTTACAATTTTTATCAAAATTACTTAATTTTTAACAAAATCTTCTATTTTTACCTTTAAATAATCAAATATAGTCATATTGATTTTGATAAAATCAAATTTTGTTAAAGATATTGATTTAAATCTATATATTGTATTAGAATTCAGCACTGTTTTAATTTCATATCGAAATAAGGATGAAAATTTGATGTTAAAATCTATTCAAAAAGGCATTATCGTTTTATTTTCCATCGCACTGTTTGCCTGTGCGGGTCGGACTCCCAATCCAATTGATGTTTATCAACCGAATGATAACAAACTCAGCTGTGATCAAATCAAAGCCGAAATACAAAGAAATCAAAAAGCAATGTTTGCTTTGTATCCTAAAACCCAAAAAACCGGTAAGAATGTTGCCTTAGGTGTCGCCGGGGCCTTCTTCATTGTGCCGTTATTTTTTATGGATTTCTCCGATGCAGAACAAATAGAAATTAAAGCCTTTCAACGCCGCGATGAACATTTACACAAGATTGCAGAACGCAAAAAATGTGGACAGATGCCAGCAAAAATTGATTTTGAAAGCAAAAAACAAAGTAAAAAACGCCGCAGATAAAAAACAGTGAGGACATGGATGAATCAACTATTCATCCATGTCTTCACACCATCAAGCTTCCCAAATTATTCCAACACCGTCACATTCAACCCAGGTTTTTCCCATTGCGATACCAAGCGAACATGAGCACCGCCCACCTGAATACCTTTACCTGCATCCAGAGTCGACAAAACCGCCCGACCAATAATGGCACGCCCTAAACTGCGTTCGCGCCTCCGATCAACAAGATTCAATCCCCAAATATTTTGAAAAATAATCATGTCATTGACTTTGCTATGCCCCACATACAATCCAATATGATTAATACTCTGCGGGGTATTGCCAAAACTGATCAAAGTTAAAAAAGGAATCAGCGATGGCCTGTTGTGTGCCGGCACTCGTAAAGAAGATTGCAACAATTGTTGACGCACGGCTGGCGAATAATCATCGATGGGCAACGGATATATTTTTCCGATTAAATGCGCTTGACTATAAGAATTGCGCGGCAACCATAAAGCAAAAGCCGCCCATAAATTGCGTAAAGTTCCTGAACAATCATCATTAAACCCTATGCCACCCCAACCATAAGGCATGCCTAACAGATCATTGATCAAATTGGCAAACTGGGCGGGCGTTGGTGCCAATGGCCAACGTTGTAAGACATGTGGATTGGGCATTACCCGCATCACTTTGGCAAACCGATCCGAGCCACAGACGGGTAATAACACATGTGATCCTTGAACAGGCAACAACGTTCCCAAATAAAGTGTGAACGGCTTATGTGCTGAATCGTCCAAGGTCAAGGTTGTTTTATGTTTGGTGAGAGTCAACCATTCATCTGCTTGCCGCCATGTTTTGATAAAGGTCTCATCCACATAAGCCACATCATCGCGTTTGATCCAACCGATTAAACCCGCCGCTTCCACCAACAACCATTGCTGATCTTTAGCATAATGAATAATTTGAATGGGTGTGCCTAACCAAATAGCAGATTGCTGTAAATAATCGAATGGATAACCCTCCCCCGGTTGCTCAATTCTGGCATACCCAGGCCCTTCCCCTGGCATCTGTCTAAGTGCACTGTTGTGAATCACTATACCAGTCAACGGCCAGTTTGCTTGCACCGCATTGGGAAATGAAACTAAATCCATATTATCAACCCATTGCTCAAGCCAATCAGAATCACGATCACTGTAATATTCATCGTATCCACTCTTACCACGCCATTGTTCAATGACTTCTTGTTGCATGGTTAAAATCGAATAACAGTTTTGATCATCGGCAGTGATGCAAAATTTTCCCAGTGACAGAGTATCGCTCCAAGGATAAAAATACCGTGCTAAAAATTGCTGTCGATACCGTTGTTGATCAGCTTCAGAAAGCAATGGCTCATGCAGATTCACTTGATCGTCAAGATAAGCGTAAACATCCTGTGTGGTATTGACTGGGATCATCACATTGATTGGCAAATTCACCGGTTCAAAGCGGCCAAAATAAATCAGTGACACACCTACGATGACTAGCAGGGTTAAGATGATAAGAAAGACACGAGATTTTTTCATAGAATGGTCACTTCCCTGAGTTGTGGAAGCATTATAGCGAATAAAATAGAATGTGACGCCATTATTGACTTTACCAAACACAAGCAAAACCAGGATATTTATTTCACCAGCTGTTTAGCTCAGGGAAAATGAGGGTCGCCTTGTTGTATCTATATCGTATTCACTATCTGCTTCTCTCATTTCTGGGAACTGTAGTTGAATATGCTCTTCAATTTTGGATTGCTCAAAACGATTGGTTTGTAGCAATAACCTTTGACAATTACTTCCAATATAATATCCATTATTTTCGGGAACCGATGAAATAAATTCAAAATACTCTTGTAAGAATTTAATACAACTGTTAATTGTTTGTTGATCCGTACTGTCAGGAAATTCGTCATTTGACTTCTCATCACAATTTTTATCTCTATAGTCGTAATATAGATAATATATGGTACGTGCCCCTTTCAAAATATTATTCCATTTTTTCTTTGTCATAGAACTAGATATTATCTCAACATAACTTTGTATTTTCTCAATTAAATCACTAATACTCGAAGTGTGGCTAAGATTGTTAGCTTTTAGTGCCTCAAAATAACTATTACAAAACCAGCTTAAATAAGCTTCCATCAATACCTCACTGACAGAAGATGTGAATGTAAATTTTATATCGACTATGTCATAAGAACTATTTTGGGTAATCATATTAGCCCAACTCTGCAATGTGATAATTGTAATATCACCACTAGCACAATGAATCACAGGCGCTTGATTGATTGCACTCATAGAATGCATCATCGTCCTTACTATAGTAGAGGCTAAGTTTCCATCCTCAAAAAAATATTCGAACGATCGATTGGCTTGTAAAGTAAGTTTAAATCCCGCTTCATTTTCATTTATCAAATTAAGTTGAACAGCATTAACAACAACATCAACCATCATAAACCTCTATTAATTCTCATTATTTATCAGCTAACACTTTATTTGCTGCGGCTACTTTAACAGGCACCGCTTAAGGAAATGCTAAACTATCAATGATTTTTTCTACTCTCTGTATTAAAAAGTAATATCGTTTAGCAAGTTGGTAAAAATTTGACTAGTTCAATGTACAATGAAAAAAATTCCATAGTTATCTCACATCAAGCTGCAAGCCTTATTTACAACAGGTAATGATATTTCCGTCGGTACTTTAAGCGTGCCATGGGGGGTGGCGTTTTGATTGAAAGAAACTTCGGAATTAGCCACCGATAATATGAGGTTTTTTTCAATCAAAACATTGCAAAATACCATTCAATATACGCTTAAAATTTATATCATCAAATGGAATGAGTCTATTTCCTATGATGTTCCTGGTTTGAGAGTACCCAGATCCATCGCTGCGAAATCATCTTCAAAATCAGAAATCGCTCTTTGTTCGTCAACACTGGCGACGCCAGAATTCGCTGTTTCAAAATCCAATGTTGCCGCCAATCTTGCATCGACAGGTACCGTTGGACGCGAAAATATACCATACCGATTTGTTGCCCTTGAGACATCAGGCAATGCCACTGCTTGTGCCGATGGTGTGTCAGCCACGCTAGGAAGATCCGCATCGACAGAAGATGCCACATCAGTCCCCAATACCGATGGTGTGTCACCCGCATTGTCAAAAGCAGGGTAAGCACTAGCAGCAGAAGATGCTGCAATTGCTGCAGGAGCCGCTGCTGCTGCAGCACTGTGAGCATCATCGGCAGATAAATGTGCTTGTGCAATTTTATGCGTCTCTTGCCATATTTTACTTCGCTTTTTAGCCAAGCATGAATCTTCACGAAGTTTCAAATCAGAACCACTGATATGCAAATCATAAATTGCATCGACCATACCATCAGGCATTGGAGCGAAAGGATTCTTCACCGTTGAACCAGCAATTCGTGAATCACGATAGTGTTGATACAGTTCAATTGCCGAGGTTGCTAATGGCAAATTCTTATACGTGACCCGGTCACCAAATTGCCGCATGGTTATTAAAAATTCCTTAGCATGATGCAACATCCTGCTAGGGTCATTACTTTCGTACCATTGCTGTAAGAAAAAATTTATTTCAACCGAAGGGTAGTTTTTCAAAAACTGCTCCAACATTGGAGTACATCTCTCCGCACAAGGTGATTTTGAGATAAATAAATGCAATACTATTTTCTCCCCAGACTCTTTTGCTTGTTGCAATTTAGATCCTGGTTTGAATTCACTTTCAAATACTCGTATTAATTGTTCCTCAGCATGAAAACCTCCAAAACTTACCGTCGCCCCAACAAAGTGATGACGATCACCTTCAATTTCCCAAGCACCCAATGCTTGAGTTGCTTGATCATTGGTCGGATTAAAGTTATGGCTGGCACCTGCTCCCATTTGTTGCATGAAAACAGTGGTTTGAAAAAAACCGTGTTCTCCATCTGTTACCTCACCTTTATCCATCAATCTTGTCATTGATACACTTTTTGATCCTAAGGGATGCTTTACTTTAACTCTGCCATTCTCTCCTTCTGTCACATTAATTTTTGGCACCCAAGGGATACGAGGGTAATCAAGTTTTTTAAAAAAATCATCTATCAGATCAAAATTGCCGGATCGATCAATCACCTCTACAACTCTTTGACAGTAAAATTTCCTCATTCGTGTAATTAAAGATTCCATTAAGACAGGTGTTTTTTCAAGATCTCCAACACGCTCATATTCATCCCGTTTTATTCCAAAACCAAACCCAGTTGATTTTATATTTTCTAATCGCAATATTTTCAGTATGCCCCTTAAAATTTCTTTAATATCATTTTGATTTGCAATATATTGGTCATCGAGTTTCGTGGGCAAGTAACGGTTCAATTCTTCCATGAGATAGAAATTTAAATTGATCAAAAATGATTTTCTAAAATATCCATTTTTTGTAAGTCGAGTTTCCAAATAAGCACAAAGATCAGTAAGCTTTGAATTGATTTTTGCACTTTGGAAAATGTCTCTAGGCATGTCTTCTAAAGATTCTTTTATTCCTTGAAAAGTTCTCCTGCTTGTGTTTCCGCTTCTCATGTTTCGCTTCATAACCCCTCCTAATAGAGATATAAAATACATACTGTTATCGAGCTTCACCAAGCTATTCATGGACAACAGCACTCACATGAAAATTTAGTGCGCTTAAGGGTACAGGTTATAAAAAGAAAATTAACGCTAGCTTATAAGTAACACTTTTTTACATTCACTCTAGGAGACATCAACATCGCTGGATCACTTTGACTGCAGTCGTAGTTTGAGAATTTTAATTTAATCAGAATGACCAAGTGCTTCTGGTATACCATA
>WLWR01000242.1 GCA_012103495.1 Legionellales bacterium | reverse complement strand
CAAAGCGTTGCAACGCTTAGGTGCACAAATCATCGTTGAAAATGGTTACATTCAGGCCGCAGCGCCACAGGGGTTAATTGGCAACACGGTGGTGTTTGATACGGTTACCGTTACAGGTACTGAAAATTTATTAATGGCGGCGGTGTTGGCGCAAGGGCAGACGGTGATTAAAAATGCTGCACGTGAACCGGAAGTGATCGATTTAGCTAATTTTTTGATTGCTTTGGGCGCTGACATTCAAGGCGCGGGTAGTGCCACCATTGTGATCAATGGGGTGACTTCTTTAAGTGGGGGACAATATCGTATTTTGCCCGATCGGATTGAAGCGGGAACGTATTTAACTGCTGCGGCGATCACCGGTGGAAGTGTACGGGTTAAACAGGTGTGTCCGGCACATTTGACGGCCATATTGGATAAGTTGGAACAAACGCATGCGCAGTTGGAAGTGGGAACAGATTGGGTGCAATTGTCGATGGGACAACGTCCAATGGCGGTGAATATTGAGACCGCGCCTTACCCGGGGTTTCCAACCGATATGCAGGCACAATTGTTAGCACTCAATACCATTGCCCAGGGCACGAGTATGGTGACCGAAACGATTTTTGAAAATCGTTTTATGCACGTGCAAGAGTTATGTCGGATGGGGGCAAACATTCAATTGCAAGGCAATACGGCGGTTTGTATCGGAGAACAAACCTTGCAGGGGGCACCGGTGATGGCGACCGATTTGCGGGCATCAGCCGGTTTGATTTTAGCGGGTTTGGTCGCCAAGGGTACAACCACGGTAGAACGTATTTATCATGTTGATCGTGGTTATGAGCGAATTGAAGAAAAACTAACTCGTTTGGGCGCGCGTATTCAGCGGGCTCGTTAATCTAATTTGGTGGATGAATCATGGCAATTACTCGTGACGCGTTGGCTAGTTATTTGGCCGATTTTTTAGCGGTACAGACCCTTAATGATTATTGTCCCAACGGGTTGCAAGTGGCCGGCCAAACGGACATTCGCCACATTGTGACTGGGGTTACTGCTTGCCAAGCATTGTTGGATCAAGCCATTGTCTTGGAAGCCGAAGCGGTGATGGTGCATCATGGTTATTTTTGGCGAGGAGAATCGCCAACCATCACGGGGTATAAACACCGGCGTATCGCCAGTTTGCTAACGCATGATATTAATTTATTTGCTTATCATTTACCGTTGGATGTTCACGCGCAAGTTGGCAACAATGCGCAGCTTGCTCGGCACTTGCAATGGGAAGTTGAACAATGGCATGCGGTGGATGGTATTGCTAATTTGCTGGCGGTTGGTCGGCCGCTCACTCCTTTGGACAGTCAAACATTGACGCAAGTTCTTGCCCAGCGATTGCAGCGGGAACCGTTGTGCATTATCAGTCGTAGTAACGCACCCATTGAACGAATTGCTTGGTGCACGGGTGCGGCGCAACGTTACTTGGAAAATGCGGCAAACTTGGGGGTGGATGCTTACCTTACTGGTGAAGTCAGTGAACAAACCACGCATGTTGCGCGTGAAATGGGTATTGATTTTTTTGCTGCGGGACATCACGCAACCGAACGTTATGGCATCCAAGCGTTGGGAGAACATTTAGCTGAACAATTTGCCTTGAAGCATACATTTATCGATATTGATAATCCGGTGTGAAGTAAATTCAGGAGTTTCTATTTTCACTGCCCGCTTAAAATTCGCAGCTTGAAGTGGAGTGGGTATAGAGACGCGGAAATTAAATTTGCCAGCAGTTGATAGGCTTAATCCACTTGAGTCTGTAACCAACCCCCTACTTAAGTCCCATATATTCGGGGGACAGTTTACTTATTTATTTCCGCAATTTCTAAGTTAATTCTGCCAGGTATTGGGCTCTTAACATGGAAGATCCTTGAGCCTCAGAATGCAATCTTCTGAGGCTCAAGGAAGTAATTCTAAGTCGCGTTATTTAATAATGAAATACAATGAACCGGGGCCACGCAAAACACGGACTAATAATTGTGAACTAGATGAAGCTTCTTCGGCAATG
>WLWR01000021.1 GCA_012103495.1 Legionellales bacterium | reverse complement strand
GTTATATTTATTCCTAAGCTTAATTATGTTTTTTGTGGGTGGCTCTATGGCGCTGCTCATTCGTCTTGAGCTTTTTCAACCGGGCCTACAATTTTTTGATCCTAATTTTTATAATGAGCTTGTTACCGTGCATGGCCTCATTATGATTTTCGGGGTGATTATGCCAGCTTTTGTGGGGCTGGCTAATTGGATGGTGCCGATGATGATCGGTGCGCCTGATATGGCTTTACCCCGATTGAATAATTGGAGTTTTTGGATTTTACCGTTTGCCACTATGTTGTTGGTCAGTACTTTGTTTATGAAAGGGGGGGGGCCAAACTTTGGTTGGACGTTTTACGCACCTTTGTCAACGGTGTATGCGCCGCCAAGCACCGATTTTTTTATTTTCTCTGTGCATTTATTGGGAATGTCATCGATTTTGGGATCGATTAACATCATTGCCACCATTTTAAATTTGCGTGCGCCGGGCATGACGTTGATGAAAATGCCAATTTTTGTGTGGACTTGGTTGATCACTGCATTTTTGATTTTGGCCATCATGCCAGTGTTGGCTGGAACGGTAACGATGATGTTGACCGACCGGCACTTTGGCACCAGCTTTTTTGAAGCTGCCGGTGGGGGGGATCCTTTGTTGTTCCAACATTTGTTTTGGTTCTTTGGGCATCCAGAAGTGTACGTATTGATTTTGCCGGCTTTTGGTGTGATTTCCGAAGTGATCCCCGCATTTAGCCGCAAAAAATTGTTTGGTTATCACTTCATGGTGTATGCGGTAGGTGCGATTGCATTGATTTCATTTGTGGTGTGGGTGCATCATATGTTTACCACGGGTGTGCCGTTGACCGCAGAATTATTGTTTATGTACACCACCATGTTGGTGGCGGTTCCCACTGGGATCAAAGTGTTCAATTGGGTGGCGACTATTTATCGGGGGTCGTTAACGTTTGAAACGCCGATGTTGTTTGCTTTGGGCTTTTTGTTTTTATTTACCATTGGTGGGTTTACCGGATTGATGCTGTCAATTGTGCCGGCCGATTATCAATATCATGATACGTATTTTGTCGTGGGACATTTCCATTATGTATTGGTGCCAGGGGTCTTGTTTGCTTTGTTTGCTGGGATTTATTATTGGCTGCCCAAATGGTGCGGTAAGATGTATAACGAAACACTGGGGCAATGGCATTTTTGGTTGTCTGCTATTTCAGTGAATGTGACCTTTTTCCCCATGCACTTTTTGGGGTTGGCCGGGATGCCGCGGCGAATTCCTGATTATGGGTTGCAATTTACCGATTTGAATCAAATCATCTCCATTGGTGCGTTTGTGTTTGGCATTGCTCAATTGATTCTGTTTTACAATGTGATCCACACTATTTGGCGTGGGCAGCCGGTTGGTCATACCGTGTGGGAAGGGCAACATGGCTTGGAGTGGACATTGCCATCGCCGGCGCCGTATCACAGCTTCACCACTCCACCCCAAGTGCATTGATCATGGGGAAATGGATGTGAGTAACCGACGGTTAGTAGGGTGGTTGGCTGGCTTGGTAGTGGTCATGTTTGGCTTTGCCTTTGCTTTGGTACCGTTGTACAACACCTTATGTCAGGTACTCAGTATTAATGGTAAAACCAATAACCAAGCGTATGAATTGACTGCCGATCATCAATACATTGATCAAAGTCGTGAAGTGACGGTGGAGTTTGTCGCATACAATCGCAATAATTTGCGCTGGGATTTTGAACCGATGGTGACACGCTTTCGTTTGCACCCGGGTGAAATGCGTCAATTGGCATTTTACGCGCGCAATAACTCAGATCAAACCATGACGGTGCAGGCCATTCCCAGTGTATCGCCTGGGTTGGCAGCTAAGTATTTGAAGAAAACCGAGTGTTTTTGCTTTGAGCAACAAACATTGGAATCAGGTGAAGCGATGGAAATGCCGTTAATGTTCCATCTGGATCCGGATTTGCCTAAAGACATCCATACGCTAACATTGTCGTATTCATTATTTGACGTGACTGGACGACGATCGAAATCATCGACCAAAACCGGTCGTATTGCTTGAGGAATCAAATGAGTAATTCACCCGCTGCTAATTCACAACACTATTATGTCCCCCACGGCAGTGCATGGCCACTGGTTGGGTCGGTTGGTTTGGTAACCTTATTGGCAGGATTTGCCAATTGGTTACATTTAAAATGGTTCGGGCCCTATTTGTTTTTCACCGGCTTGCTGATTTTGTTAATTATGATGTTTGGGTGGTTTGGTACGGTGATCCGTGAGAATCAGCAAGGATTGTACAATGAGCAAGTTGATCGCACGTTTCGCTGGGCGATGGGCTGGTTTATTTTTTCTGAAGTGTTATTTTTCGGTGCTTTTTTTGGTGCTATGTTTTATGCGCGCTGGTGGGCGGTACCCTTGCTGGGTGGTGAATACTCCCATATGATTGGCACACATTTATCACTGTGGCCTAATTTTTCATTTAGTTGGCCTTTGCTGAGCAATCCGGACAATAGTCAATTTACGGGGGCGGGCGGTGTTATTCCAGCTTTTGGTGTGCCATTTTTGAATACGTTGATTTTATTGACCAGTGGGGCAACCATCACCTGGGCGCACTGGGCATTGAAATTAAACAAGCGTAAACAATTGATTGGCGCATTGGCGCTAACGGTTGGATTGGGGATTGCCTTTTTATTTTTACAAGCGCACGAGTATATCGAAGCGTATGAAGATTTTAACTTGACGTTGGAATCGGGAATTTACGGATCCACATTTTTCATGCTTACAGGATTCCACGGTGCGCACGTTACTGTTGGAACGCTTATTCTAATAGTAGTGTTGTTGCGCTGTATGGCGGGTCACTTTAGCAAACACAATCACTTTGCGTTTGAAGCCGCTGCTTGGTATTGGCACTTTGTCGATGTGGTGTGGTTGTTTCTATTTGTGCTGGTGTATTGGCTGTAGAGATTCTAGACAAGTGGAAATCGGGGGACAGTATACTTATTTCAATTTGAGGTAAATCGGGGGACAGTATACTTATTTCCAAAAGTAAATTGGGGACAGTATACTTAATTCAATTTGAAATCGGGGGACAGTATACTTAATTCAATTTGGAATTAAGTATACTGTCCCCCAATTTATACTTTGGAATTAAGTATACTGTCCCCCGATTTCAGGTGGCTGGCAAATAAAAAGAGGGGGAGCAGTGGCGTGAATGGAGGATAATGTCCAATCTTGGTACCACACAGTTCTGGGAAAAAGCTAAAAATCCCTGGTTGGCGTCATCCAACATAATTGTGCTAGATGACGCTGTCTTTTGTCCTTGTATCTTTTTATAAGAGGTGACGCTTCTTAACCAAATCGCCAAAAAATACTGCCTAACACTGCGTCTGTTTTGGTGTGGCTCAGAAGTGTTGATAGACCATAATCAACATGAGCATATTCAACTCTGAAGCCTAGATGGTTATCGGCATCCACACCAACAGGGACGGTAAATTCAACACCACCGCCAAAATAAAGGCCTCCAATCCTGTCACGTCCTTTGAGTTGGCTGGAAGAGTCCGCGTGATTACCTTCTTCCAAGAAGGCTTGTTGCCAACCAATGGCACCAAACGCTTTGATATTGGGGGTTAGGTAAATACCCGGTCGCGCATTCACACCCCAACTGTTTTTGAATTTGATGAGACCCGGAGCGTATGCAGGCCCAATATCAATGTTGGTCGGTTGAACATTCGCTTCAAAACTTAAAGCAAACACATCTCCAGCAAATTCATACCCCGTATAGATGAGACCAACGCCACCTTTGCCTTTGATATCAGGCAATTTAATCTCCCCCAAAGGAGGAAGTGAGATACTAAAGCCGTCAATCTTAACATGCTGGTAACCGCCACCCGCACCAACGTAAAATCCGCTGGCAAAAACTGATGATGATGCGGCTAAGCAAATCCCCATAAATAGAAAACGTAAGACTTGATGCATAAGACAACTCTCTATTAATTATTATTCGAATCTGTCGTGTCACTACAGAACTTGATACAACGTTCGACACGACAAGAAGTAGAGTAACCTATTTTTTATCAAATTTGAACAAAATTAATCACAATGGTGAAATATAAATTAGCCCACCCTTAATATTTGCGTATTTAACTGGATTAGTTCGATTTAAACTGTACCAATAACTGCACTGCAGAAAGTGACGCCTACCTAAAAAAAGGCAATGATAAAAAGATTTGAATAATCGTCGCATTGGCAATGTCGATGAAAAAAGCACCGATCAGGGGAATGACCAAAAACGCCTTAGGCGATGGGCCATGATGTTTAGTGACTGCACTCATGTTCGCAATTGCAGTGGGCGTGGCACCCAACCCAAATCCAATATATCCAGAAGAAATGACAGAAGCAGTGTAATTGTAACCGCTGGCGCGAAACACAATGAAATACACGAATAAGAAAGCCAAGAGCACTTGGGTTAATAAAATACTAAGCAGAGGAACCGCCAATTCAACCAAAGTCCATAACTTTAAATTCATCAAGGACAAGGCTAAGAAAATATCCAAACTTAAACTGGAGCAAATCGCCAGAGATTTGGTTTTAATTTGATATGGTCGCCACAATTCCAACGCATTAATAATCACAATCCCAACAAACAAACAAGGAACAAATTGTGGTAAAACAAAATTAGGGAAATAGGGGCGCGCCATCACAATGATTTCCCAGGTTAACCAGCGACCAACCACAATACAAACCGTGATCATTAAAATGCTTTCTAAAATGCCACGATAATCAATGCGATCATCCACATGCAGCCGTTTATGAAAAGGTTTGTGCTGAGCGAAAGAATGTTGGAATTCATCCTCGGCATGAATTTTAAATCGCTTAATGATGAAGGTAGCCAGTGGTCCCCCCAAAACCCCTGCAGCCACCAAACCAAACGTGGCACAAGCCATCGCGATTTCCATCGCGTTTTCTAAGCCAAACTGCGTGTAAAAGGTTTTTGCATAAGCCGCACCGGTGCCATGCCCACCACTTAGAGTAATAGAACCACTCAAAAGTCCGATCAATGGATCAACGTTTAATAATACAGCACCAAACAAACCAACAGCGTTTTGCGCAATTAAAAAAACCGCGGTCAATCCCATTAAAATCAATAATAAACGTCCACCATCCAACAGCAATTTAATTCGAGCCGACAAGCCAATGGTCGAGAAAAAAGCCAGCAATAAAATATCACGCAACTCTTCCGCAAACTGCAGTCGAATGTCCCATAAATATAAAACACCGATTAAAATAGAGGCAATGATCCCACCGGTTACAGGTGTTGGAATGTCATATTGCCTAAGAAATGTCACACGTTTGGTAAGCCAGTCACCGAGAATCAACACAATAACGGCTAAGCCTAAGCCGGTAACATTATTGATTTCAATGAGCATTGCCGAACCTTAATTGTGTCACAGTCGAAAATTTGGCTGGCAAGGTCAAAAGCTTGAGGATGACATTAAATCGAAAAAACATTAATCATCACAAATGGTTATTAATAGAAATGCCAGCAATGTTATATTCATTTGCCAATAGATGCAAAGTTAATCCGTTTTGGTCTTTGTTTTGTTCACTCATCCAAACAAGTTCTGTGTCTATGGATGTGAATCATACTCCATTCAGTCACCCTTTTTCACCAATGAACGTCGCCAACCCGAAAGCGTTTGTTGTTTGGTACCACTTAACGTTAATTGATCAGCAGGGGCATTATCACGGATAGTAGAACCGGCGCCGATGGTGGCACTTTGTTCGACGGTGACAGGAGCAACCAATTGGACACCCGAACCAATGAAAGCATGATCATCAATGTAAGTTTGATGCTTGTTTATTCCATCGTAATTGCAAGTGATCACCCCAGCCCCAACGTTAACCGCCTGACCGATGGTAGCATCACCAATGTAACTTAAATGGTTGACTTTACTACCTTCTCCAATGGTGGATTGCTTGACTTCTACAAAATTACCAATGTGCACATGTTCCATCAATTGTGTACCAGGACGCAAGCGGGCAAAGGGACCTACAATACAATGACTGCCAACCGTGGCTTGTTCTAACAAACTATTGGCTTTAACCACCACATTGTCCGCCAATGTCACATCATGCAAAACACAATTGGGTCCGATTTCACAATTATTGCCCAACCGAACATCACCGATAAAAACTGTATTAATATCGATGGTAACATCCGCCCCACACTGCAATTCCCCTCGCACATCAAACCGCTGAGGATCAACGATGGTTACCCCTTGGCTCAGCCAATATTCCGCTTGGCGGTTTTGGTAAAAACGCTCCAATGCAATCAATTGACTGCGGGTATTCACTCCATAAATTTCTTGTTCGAATTGCGGTTGCACCGAGCGAATAGCCACCCCATCTTGCACCGCTAAATCAATGAGTTGGGTTAAATAGTATTCTTGCTGAGCATTGTCATTGGTCAATTGCGGCAACCAACCTCGCAAGTGCTGCGCATTGACTAACATGATGCCCGAATAAATTTCATGCAATGCCAATTGTTGCAAAGACGCATCACGCTGCTCAACAATGTGCTTAATCGTATGATCGTCATTGCGGATCACCCGACCCAAACCCGTTGGATCTTGCACTGTGGCAGTAACAATTCCCAATGCTTGAAGCGCGGTGGCCATTTGTAATTTTTGCAATGTCTCGGTTTGAATCAGTGGCACATCGCCGGAAAGCACCAACACTTGCGCATCGGCATCGATCAAAGGCAGCGCCTGTTGCAACGCATGGCCGGTTCCCAATTGCTCAGTTTGTTCTACCCACAACAAATGTGGGAAATGGTGCAACGCTTGTTGCACCATTTCCCCACGATGACCGTGGATAATAATAATTTTTTGTGGATCCAATTGCTGGGCTTGATGAACGACAAATTCAATCAACGATTTACCCGCCAAAGCATGCAGCACTTTAGGCAGATTGGAGAACATTCGCCGGCCTTGACCGGCGGCAAGAATTACAACATTTAACGATGCCATCGACATTTATTTCAATTGTTCGCGCAATTTTTCAATTGCACGAATTTGCGCCACAGCACGCGCCAATTCGGCCGCAGCTTTGGAATAGTCAAAATCTGCATCACGATTGGCCAACGCTTCTTCGGCACATTTTTTAGCCTCAAGGGCCGCTGCTTCATCCAAACTATCTGCCCGTTGCGCTGCATCGGCCAGCACGGTAACGTGATGCGGTTGCACTTCTAACATGCCCCCAGAAATGTAAAACACTTCCAATTCACCGCCTTGTTTTACCACGCGCACCTGACCGGGTTTTAACTCGGTGAGTAAAGGCGCGTGACCAGGCATGATGCCAATTTCCCCCAGATAACCGGTGGCAGAGATCGACTCGGCCAAGCCAGAAAAAATCTGCCCTTGTGCATTCACAATGTCTAAATGAACACTCATCGCCGCCATACCTATGTTACCTTTCATTGACTACAATTGTTGCGCTTTTTGTTTCGCTTCTTCGATGTCACCCACCATGTAAAATGCTTGTTCTGGCAAGTGATCATACTCACCAGCCAAAATGGCATTAAAACCAGCAATGGTATCTTTCAATGACACGTACTTACCAGGCGCGCCGGTAAATACTTCCGCTACGAAAAAGGGTTGTGATAAGAACCGCTGAATTTTACGAGCGCGTCCTACGGTTAATTTATCTTCCTCAGACAATTCATCCATCCCCAAAATAGCGATGATGTCTTTCAACTCTTTATATCGTTGCAAGGTACTTTGTACCGCACGCGCGGTATTGTAGTGTTCTTGTCCAACCACCAGTGGATCCAATTGACGCGAGGTTGAATCCAACGGATCAATCGCCGGATAAATACCTAACTCCGCAATTTGTCGCGATAACACCACCGTCGCATCCAAGTGGGCAAACGTGGTCGCAGGTGACGGATCAGTCAAGTCATCCGCCGGAACATATACGGCTTGAATCGAAGTAATAGAACCGGTTTTGGTTGAGGTGATCCGCTCTTGCAACAAGCCCATTTCTTCCGCCAGAGTCGGCTGGTATCCCACCGCTGAAGGCATACGCCCCAACAAAGCGGACACTTCGGTTCCCGCCAAGGTATAGCGATAAATATTATCAATGAATAACAAAACATCACGACTTTCATCACGGAATTTTTCCGCCAAGGTCAAACCCGTCAAAGCCACTCGCAAGCGGTTGCCCGGGGGTTCATTCATTTGCCCGTAGACCAACGACACTTTGTCTAATACATTGGAATCTTTCATTTCATGATAAAAATCATTCCCTTCCCGGGTACGCTCCCCCACACCGGCAAACACCGAGTAACCAGCGTGTTCGATGGCGATGTTACGAATCAATTCCATCATATTTACGGTTTTACCTACCCCAGCACCACCGAACAAGCCCACTTTACCCCCTTTGGCAAAAGGACACAGTAAATCAATCACTTTAATACCAGTTTCTAACAGTTCGGTACTGCCGGCTTGCTCTTCGTAGGAAGGCGGTTTGCGGTGAATGGACATGTATTGGTTGGTTTGAATCGGGCCAGCTTCATCCTCTGGTTCTCCCAACACATTCATAATGCGACCCAACGTATCGGTGCCCACCGGTACTTTAATTGGCTCTCCGGTATTGGTTACTTGAACACCACGCTTCAAACCATCGGTACTACCCATCGCAATGGTACGCACCACATTATCACCCAATTGTTGTTGTACTTCTAAGGTCAACGTATCAATGGATGAATGTTCATCCCCTTGCAATTTCAATGCATGGTATACATTGGGTACGTGTCCGGCTGGAAATTCCACGTCGACCACCGCGCCGATGACTTCGACCACTTGACCTGTGTTACTCATAATAATCCTCGTTTACTTAAGGTTTTCGTTATAGTGCTGCTGCACCACCTACAATTTCGGCCAGCTCTTGGGTAATTGCCGCTTGTCTGGCTTTGTTATAAGCCAGTTGAAATTCTTTAATTAAATCACCGGCATTGTCCGATGCCGATTTCATCGCAATCATTTTTGCTGCTTGTTCACAGGCAATGTTTTCAACCACGGCTTGGTATACTTGCAATTCGATGTAGCGACTGAGCAATTGATCCAACAGTTCTTTGGCATCCGGCTCGTAAATGTAATCCCAATAGTGATCTAATTTTTCTGCGTCATCCTCTGCACTGGGCAATGGAAGCAATTTCACAATACGTGGCTTTTGCGTCATGGTGTTAACAAATTCATTGTAAGCGACATGCAATTCATCAATTTGTTGGTTGTCGAACGCATCCAACATGACCCGCACCACACCAATCAATTGGGTGATGTTAGGCGTATCACCAAGATTAGACGCAACCCCCAACACATTGCCGCCGGATCGGCGAAAAAACATTTCCGCTTTGCGACCAATCAAACACATGTCAGCCGGGATTCCAGTTTGTTGCCAAGCACCCAATTGTTTGAACACTTCACGAAATAAGTTCACGTTTAAACTGCCGCACAATCCACGATCGGATGAAATGACAATCAAGCCGATTTTCTTCACTGGACGCTGTTGTAAATAAGGATGATGATATTCAGAATGACTGGCAGCAACGTGCTTGATCACTTCTCGAATCCGGGTCGCGTAAGGGCGTGATTGTCGCATCCGCTCTTGAGTTTTACGCATTTTACTCGCGGCGACCATTTCCATCGCGCGGGTAATTTTTTGTGTGTTTTTGATACTCGCGATTTTGCCGCGAATTTCCTTTGCACCAGCCATGAATGCTTACCTTTCGTTCTTAACAAATTGATCCAGCGCAGCGCGCAGGCTTTGTTCAATTTCATCGTTGTAATCGCCAGTTTGATTGATGCGATCCATCAACGCCTTGTGTTCATTATTCATGTAGGCAACGGCTTCGGATTCAAACCCATCGATTTGTTTTAATTCCAAAGCATCCAGATAGCCTTTTTCAACTAAAAATAAAGATACAGCCATGTCGGCAACCATCATTGGACTGTATTGTTTTTGTTTCATCAATTCGATGATGCGTTGACCACGCTCCAATTGTTTGCGAGTCGCGTCATCCAAATCAGAAGCAAATTGAGCAAACGCTTCCAACTCTCTAAATTGTGCCGCAGCCAAACGAACCCCACCGCCTAGTTTTTTAATGATTTTGGTTTGCGCCGCACCACCAACCCGTGAAACCGACAAACCTGCATTGATCGCCGGCCGCACTCCAGCATTGAATAAATCGGTATCCAAAAAGATTTGCCCATCGGTGATGGAAATCACGTTGGTGGGAACAAAAGCAGAAACGTCACCGGCTTGCGTTTCAATAATCGGTAGGGCTGTCAATGATCCGGTTTTGCCCGTCACTTTGCCATCGGTCATTTTGCTCACGTAAGCTTCATTCACTCGCGCAGCACGTTCCAGCAAGCGTGAATGCAGATAGAACACATCCCCTGGATAGGCTTCGCGACCTGGCGGTCGTTTTAACAACAATGAAATTTGCCGATACGCCCAAGCTTGTTTGGTCAAATCATCGTAAATGATCAGCGCATCTTCACCTCGATCACGGAAATATTCACCCATCGCACATCCGGCGTAAGGCGCGATGTATTGCATAGCGGCAGAATCTGCCGCGCCAGCGGCGACCACCACGGTATGCGCCATGGCATCGTGCTCTTCCAATTTGCGCACCACGGCAGCAATGGAAGAAGCTTTTTGCCCAATAGCAACATAAATACATTTAATGCCGGTGTGTTTTTGATTGATGATGGTATCAATGGCCAATGCGGTTTTTCCGGTTTGACGATCACCGATGATTAATTCCCGTTGCCCACGGCCAATGGGGACCATCGCGTCAATCGATTTCAATCCCGTTTGTACCGGTTGATTAACCGATTGTCGCTCAATCACCCCGGGGGCGACTTTTTCTACCGGTGAGGTTTGTTGGGTCTGTAGAGGGCCTTTACCATCCATCGGTTGCCCCAATGCATTCACCACGCGCCCTAACAACTCCGGTCCGACGGGCACTTCCAAAATACGCTGGGTACACTTTACTTTTTGTCCTTCGGCAATATCTAAATAATCACCTAACACCACCACCCCAACAGAATCACGCTCTAAGTTCAGCGCCAAACCATAAGCACCGTTGGCAAATTCAACCATTTCACCTTGCATCACATCGTTCAACCCATGAATCCGTACGATGCCATCACTCAGGCTGACCACAGTGCCCTCATTACGCGCCTCAGCGCTGACCGAAATATCTTTGATGTGTTGCTGAATCAGCCCACTGATTTCACTTGGATTTAATGTGGCTTGTTTCGTCATTGCTCATTCCTCAAGTTGCAATCCAGTCAGTTGCCATCAGGCCACCAATTGGGTTTTTAATGTATCTAATTTATGGCGTAAAGACCCATCGAGGACCCAGTTGCCTGCGCGAACCACCGCCCCACCCAACAATTGTGAATCTTCGCAAAAATCAATGGCAACTTTGCGTTGTAACCGTTGGATCAGCGCCTCGGTTAATTTGGTTTTCTGAGTCTCTGATAAAGAAGTGAAAGAGATCACCTGCACATCAACGCTTTGATGATAATCAGCCACGTAATGTTCAAATAATTGTTGAATGTCGTTTGCCAATGCTAAGCGTTTTTTCTCCGCCAACAACCGTATGAAGTTTTGAACTGGGGGGATAAAATGCGCCTGACCGACGCTCAGAATGAAGTTGGCTAATTGATCAGGTGCAACGCGAGGATCTTGAATCACCGCTTGGACATTTGGATCGGCGGTGATAATTTGCAGCACTTGCAGGGCTTGCTGCCACGATTCCAATTGCTGATCGGTCAGCGCTTGTTGAAACGCTGCTTTGGCATAGGGTCGTGCGAGTGAAAGAGTATCCAGTGCCATGATTACAATTCTTCAATCAGTTGATCCAAAATATCTTTATTAGCGGCTTCATCGACTTCACGTCCAATGATTTTTTCCGCCCCCGACAAAGCAATCACTGCGACGTGTTGCTTCAACGCTTGCAAAGCTTGGTATTTTTCTTGAGCGATTTCTTCTTGAGCTTGTTGCACAATTTTCTTTTTCTCAACCACCGCCTCGGTACGCGCTTGTTCAATCAATTGATCTGCTTTTTTATGAGCGGTATCGACGATTGCCGCCGCCTTAGTCTTCGCTTCACGCAACTGTTCGGTGACTTTTTCCTGTGCTATAGCCAATTCATGGCGACCGCGTTCGGCGGCGGCCAAGCCATCAGCAATTTTATCTTCTCGCTCTTGCATCGCATTTAAAATATGCGGCCAGACAAATTTCATGGTAAACCAAACAAACAACCCGAAGGTTATCATTTGACCAATCAGTGTGGCATTAATGTTCATGCGTCACCTCCTAAAAAAACTGTTGCGTACTTGCTCACTTACACCAAAGGATTGGCAAACAAGATTAACGCTGCAAACCCAATACTGATCATCGGTACCGCGTCAATTAACCCAGCCATAATAAACATTTTGATTTGCAGGGTTGGAATCATTTCAGGTTGACGTGCCGAGCCTTCTAAAAATTTACCACCCAACAGACCAATACCAACCGCAGCACCCAGCGCCGCAAGCCCAATCATGATTGCTACTGCAACCGCTGATAAACCCAAAACCATTTCCATTACCATCACCTCTTTTGTTGTGTTATTAATGCTCTTCGTGCGCCATGCTTAGATAAACAATGGTTAGCACCATGAAAATAAATGCTTGCAATGTAATCACCAGGATATGGAAAATTGCCCATCCCAGCGCCAACACCACTTGCATTAAAAACAATGACGTATCGCTTAAACTAGTAATCGATGTAAAATTCAAGCTCATCAATGCCAATAAAATAAAAATTAATTCACCCGCGTATAAGTTCCCAAATAATCGCAACGACAGTGAAATCGGTTTAGCAAGCAAACTGACAATTTCTAAGACGAAATTAAATGGGATTAACGTCCAATGATTAAAGGGATGCAACGTCAATTCTTTGATGAAAGCTCTCGGTCCTTTGACTTTGAGACTATAAAACAAGATTAAGAAGAATACCGCCAGCGCCATGCCAAAAGTTAAATTCACATCGGTGGTCGGCACCACGCGCAAATAATCCAAGCCAAACCACTCTCCCATCACTGGCAGTAAATCCACCGGAATGAGATCCATAAAATTCATCAGAAAAATCCATACAAAAATGGTCAATGCCAGCGGAGCAATTAAGGGGTTGCGACCATGAAAGCAATCTTTCACCTGAGTGTTCACAAAATCGATGACAATTTCGACAAAATTTTGCCATTTGCCCGGCACGCCAGCCGTGACCTTGCGTGCAGCAAAGCCAAAAGTGGTGATAAATAGCAACCCCAAAGCAATGGAGAAAAACAACGTATCTAAGTGAAAGGTCCAGAATCCACCGGGTTCGCCCAAGCTGACGCTTAAGTGTTTTAAATGATGTTGGATATATTCGCTTGTACTTGATGCCATCGTTTCACTAATTTAATTTACGTACATGTTGTATTGACGCCAGCCAAAAGGCCATTTGCGCCACAATAAACCCTATCAATACCGCCCAAGGCGTTATCGTTAACCATAAAAAAACCGCACCAAACAATCCGGCGGTTATCACCCACTTGAGCATTTCGCCCAGGTAAAAAGCGGTGATAATTTGTTTTGTATATTGACTTCCCTGATGCCAAAACATGATCAGCGCCGCCAACAAATTAGGAACGATGCCAATCAATCCACCGATCCCTAGTGAATAGGCTACCGTAGGTGACTGTAGCCACCCAACCAGCGCTGCTATCCATGCGATGGTCGCACCTTGAATGACCACAATCCTAGTAATTTGGCTCAGCGCTCTCTGATTCACGGCTCGCCCAAATTGTCAATTGAATGCGCTAAATTGGTTGCGGAGTATAAAGAAGTTGCCGGCCGCGCGCAAGAGTTGGAATGGATGTTTTTTATGACGGTTTTGGCGCATCGACAGCAAGATCCGGCGGTTCATCGTTTTGCATCGTTTTC
>WLWR01000020.1 GCA_012103495.1 Legionellales bacterium | reverse complement strand
TACAGAATCCGGCTTTGATCAAGAGGTCGTGATCACGGGATCGTATGGCTTGGGAGAAATGGTGGTGCAAGGGGCGGTTAACCCCGATGAATTTTATGTGCGTAAAGCTTCTTTGGCGGCGCAACGACCGGCCATCTTACGTCGTACCTTAGGCAGTAAATTACAAAAAATGGTGTACAACACCGATTCTTCCATCGATGACAAAACGGTGAAAGTTGAAGCGGTGACCGATGAGCAACAATTACTATTTTGTTTGACCGATGATGATATTGAAGCGTTAGCGCGCCAAGCATTGATCATTGAGCAACATTACCGACGCCCGATGGATATTGAATGGGGCAAAGATGGGCAAGACGGACAATTGTATATTTTGCAAGCACGTCCTGAAACGGTCAAAAGTCGTGACAACAAACAATTGTTGGAACGTTATTCACTCAATCAATCTGGCCCAGTGATCAGCGAAGGGCGCAGCATTGGTCAGCGCATTGGCCAAGGCGTTGCTCGCGTGGTGCGTAACTTGGAAGACATGGTACGGGTGCAACCTGGCGATGTGTTGATTTCCGATATGACTGATCCTGATTGGGAACCGGTGATGAAACGCGCGGCGGCCATTGTTACCAATCGCGGTGGGCGTACTTGCCACGCGGCGATCATCGCGCGGGAATTGGGTATTCCAGCGGTAGTGGGTTGTGGTGACGCTACCCAAGTCATTACCGATGGGCAAGATCTTACGGTGAGCTGCGCGCAAGGTGACACGGGGTATATTTATCAAGGAGCGTTGGATTTTACCGTGGAACGGGTGGACGTTGAACAAATGCCTTCTTTGCCGATGAAAGTAATGATGAATGTTGGCAACCCTGATCGTGCGTTTGCTTTTCATCCATTGCCACATGCCGGGGTTGGTTTGGCGCGGTTGGAATTTATTATCAGCAACACCATTGGCATTCATCCGCGTGCGTTACTCAATTACGCCACGTTGCCGGCCGAACTGCAGCAAACCATTGCAAAGAAAATCCAAGCCTATGGTGATCCGGTCGACTATTATGTCACTCGATTAACCGAAGGGGTTGCCACCATTGCCAGTGCGTTTCATCCGCATCCGGTGATCGTGCGCTTGTCTGATTTTAAATCCAATGAGTATGCTAATTTGATTGGCGGTGAATTGTATGAGCCGCATGAAGAGAATCCGATGATTGGCTACCGTGGTGCGGCGCGTTATGTATCCAAAGAATTTCGTGATTGTTTTGCCCTAGAGTGCCAGGCGATCAAACGAGTGCGCGAACAAATGGGATTGACCCATGTGGAAATCATGATTCCCTTTGTCCGTACAGTAAGCGAGGCAGCACAAGTGATTGACTTGTTAGCGGAACACGGATTGCGTCGTGGGGAGCATGGATTGCGCATTATTATGATGTGTGAAATTCCATCCAATGCTTTGTTGGCTGAACAATTTTTAGAGTATTTCGATGGATTTTCCATCGGTTCTAATGACTTAACCCAATTGACGTTGGGGTTGGATCGTGATTCGGCATTGATTGCCGATCAATTTGATGAACGTAATGAAGCGGTCAAAATATTATTACACCAAGCAATTCAAGCATGTCGCAAAGCTAATAAATACATTGGTATTTGTGGCCAAGGGCCATCGGATCACCCAGATTTGGCACTCTGGTTGATGCAAGAGGGCATCGACAGTGTATCGCTTAATCCAGATACCGTGGTACAAACATGTTTGTTTTTGGCCAAGCAGATAGTTTGAGCATAGACCCATTCCACTTGAAGCTTCAAGTGGAATGGGTCTATAACCGAGCTTATTGATTTGGTTGGCATGTGTAAGTGCATTTTGTAGCAATCTGCTAAGCCAGCTTCGAGATCCATTTACAAAGTTATACCCATAATGATGATATAAACATCTCTCGATGCAAAGATAGTTCCACCTGGTAAAAAAATCGCCTATCATGTTGATCCAAAATTTATGGATGAGTGATAGTGATGCCCCAAACAATGTCAATGATGCAAGTACCGCTCTTTCCATATCAATGGTTTAAAAAAATCTACCATGCAGCATTGCAAGGTGATGACGACCTATTAGCGGGTTTGCAATCGCGTGGCATTCCTATGGACATGCCTGTCGATAATATAACGCCTGCCGAACGTTTGGCTGAACAAGGCTTTTTTGAAGCAGTAGAGCGGTTATTGCATTATGGTGCTGGTGCTGAGCTCCCTATTTTTAGGGCTGCAAGACACAATCAAGCTACCGTACCAATAGAATTATTAATGGGGGAGAACCCTCAACGAATTGATGCTGCTAGAGCTGGTTACCTTGTCAGTGGGAATATAGAATTGGCTAAAAAACTTTATCCTTTGCATCAGACCATTCACACTATCTTTGCCGCTACATTCATCGGTGCACAAAGGGTATTTGATATCTTGCTCGATTTTGATGATGAAAGGAAATTTGATGCGGCGCTGCGAGGTGCCGTTGCTGCAGGAAACCCATCGCTGGTGTATGAATTGTTAGATGCTTATTGTTTACACCACAATCTTTTTTTATCCAGTAACCACATCAATAAAATAACTGAATACTATGCTCAATATGGTCATACTTTCTTACTTACCAATAACACTGTTAGGATCAATGCAGCGCTAGGGTATTTTACTAGCGGGCGCTTAACGGAGTTTGTTGACTGTTCAGTTGGGAATCCTTCCTTGGCGCAAGAAATATTTAAGGCTATTAAAAAGCGCATTGCACAATCGCCTGATCACGGCTTGAAACTTCAAATTTTATACAACTCGTTGGCACATCCTTTTTTTATTTTCCGATGGTTATCGGCAAGTGTTCAATGTGGAAAATTGAAAAAAATGAGCAACCTGTTAGTGAAACATCAATTACTGACTGAGGATCCAGAAGAAAAAGAATGGTACCAAACCAACAGTCGAACCTTTGCACAAGTGATGCAACGATATTCTGGCATGTGTTTGGATCAAGCCAGCATCTTCGAAGCCAGCCAATTTTTAGTGATCAGTCACGCTATTTTGCCTGAAGGTATTGCTCAGATCATTGCCAGTTATTTGATTGTCACTCATGCGGTTGAATCAACAGACATTGCGCTATCACAAAAAAATATGATGCTCTGTAGACAACTTAATTACAGTGCAATGTTAATTGATCAGTGGCTGGCTAGTGAGACGAATTCACTTCCTGAGCGAATGACTGACTTGCTTGATACAGCCAGGCTGTTGGATCAAGCCTCATGGAAATGTTATGGATTTTTTTCTGATAAAAAAACTTATCAAAAGGTACGCAAACTTTGTGCAACAGCCAGTCAAAATTCTGTTGAGGCATTTGCAACCCAACTGGCGGCAATCCCTGGCATAAGTTCAACATCTTGGTTAGCAGTTTGTCTGACGTTTTGTTATGAACAACTTGCTGCTGAGCAAATACAATGCAAGAAGCATAATCCTAGGTAATGACATGGAATGTAGATATTTTTGGCAACTTGTTTTAGCATGAATCAATATTTTTATAATCAATAACAATAAAAGGAAATAACTATGTTTGCAGAGACTGTTCAATCAGACGATAAAATGCAGGGGGTTGATACCGCTGAGATTTCCTCATCATATGTAACACAATTGAATCAGGCGTTGGATAACTTTAGATCGGCGCTTACAGACTATGAGTCGATGCGTTCGAATGCAGAAGATGATGCTGATGTGGAAGCTTGGAAAAGCGTGAAGGAAACCGATGAAAAAGGTAATGCTGAGCAAGGTGAAGCTGGGGAAAAGGAAAACATAACGGAAACCGATGGAAGAGATGATGCTGGGCATGAAGTTAGGGGAGACATGACGGAAACCGGTCAAGAAGATGCTAATGAGTCGGATGAAGAAGACGACAATTGGGGCATGATGGAAATTGAAGATGGTGTTGCTGTGCTTGATGCTGGGAACACGAGGGATCAACTTTCAAGTGAGTTGGATAATATTTTACAACAGTATGAATCTCTTTTAACTCTACTCCAGCGTGATCCGAAAAGTGGGATTTTCACGATTCCTCCAAAGGAGATTACCGTGGTAATAACAAAAGTGCAGGAGTTAGCAGATAAAATAACCAGTTTTCAAACTGATCAGACTGACAGCGAATTATCAAAAACAATAATAGAAATGGGGCTGTCAGTCTCACAATGTTTAAGTGCTCTAGCTAAGCGCTGTGCGATCATTTGTTTTCAACTTAATTTAATGAGCGAAGTTGTAGAAAAATGTGATTCACATTGTCGTGAGGTAAACCAACTTAATAATGAAAAGGCGTTGGAACCAGTTTCATCGAGTAAAGCAGAGGCCATTCCAGTCGCGTCAAGCAGTATATCTGAAATAGTTACGGCTACTTGTAAAGCCGTAGAAGCAATAGTGGACGATAATATTTTACAGGAGCAGACCGCGCGTCAATCACAGCTGCAATTTTATCTATTACATGGTCAAGAGCGTATTTGTATGGTGATAGAACAGTTGAGAGCTGAGATTCTTTATAAGAGAGACGAAGCAATAAATCCGAGTAACGCCTTGGAAAGAAAAATACGTGAGATATTTGAGAAATTAAGCAATTTTGACAGTAAAGTTATCGAACAGTGTGGAGAGAACTATAAACGTGATACTCAGGCTGTATGGAAGCGGTTCACACAGGTTGATAGCGAAAAAGAAAGCGCCAATGCTAAGAAGTGGGTAGACTCAATAACGACAGAGATATTAAGTGTGTTAGGTAACGACGATGAGTATAAGTTAGAACCTGACACGATTGATTGTATAAATAAAACAGTGACTTCTAGTGTGCTGAGTTTAGCGGATAATGCTATGAAACCTGCCACAAAAAAAACCGCATTAATTGATTTTCAGCATTGGTTTGAACAGAAATTTAAGAGTGATGAAGGGATCTTGGACCAGGAAATTGAGTTTATACAGAGTAGTTGGCAATCACTTGAGCAAACAGACTTCACAAGGCACGTAGTGGGCGCAGAGGCTCAACATTTACCGAGAAGCTCTGTGCTTGAAGAACAAGTTATTTCTAACTCATGGTTAATAAGCGTCGAACAAATGATAAAAAACCTTATTGAGGACACTGAAGTAAATGCTCTGGTTGAACTACCAATACAGATAAAATCATATTTGGAGAAGTTGTATGCACTCAATATCGGACAGCAAAAAAAAGCGCAAGTGATCGCTCAACTTATAGGTAAACTGCCTTCATTGTTGAATTCTGAATTGAATTCTGATGAGAGTTTAGAGAAGATTATTGGAAGTATTATTGAAAAAATTTTTGAATTTGCTTCTAAAGATCCAATAAGGACTGTTGACGATGGTGACTTGAAAATATTACCATCACCAATAGCAAGACCTAGCACATTGGATCTGCTGTTAAATTTAGAACAGCGGAGCAGCGATTCCAACCTTGCTGTGGCTGGGAAGGTCAATCCTCCGATTTCTGCATCTGCTATGGCTGATAGAGCAGATAAGCTCTACATGGCTGCGGAACCTACAACTGTTACCGCCAGCTCCAGTAGTATGTCGGGGAATCAATCATCGCAAGTTAACTCTCCCCAAGAGTTGGTAGCGCAGACAATAGTCCAATTGGAACACAGCGTGGCACAAGGTGGCGGTGGCATATCGGGGATAATAAAAGGCTTTAATAAAAATTTACAAGACTGTGAAAGTATTACTGCGGCGCTGAAAAAAAACTTAGCATGTGAGATTGAGCAAAAGTTAATTGAACTGAAAAATTTTTTGGTTGATGGAAACGAGGTTGATATAGCTATCACTCTGCTTACAACCATGAATAGCGCTTTGCAGCAAGAGGCTGATTTTATTGCTGCAAGTAAGTCCCATCACAAACGACCCCTAAATGCTGACTCTAAAAGTGAAAGTAGTGGTAAATGTCAGAGAAAAAACTCCTCTAAGTTGTTTTCTCATGATTCACCTACTAGCCCAACAGGCGATTCTGCTAAGCCAATGGAAACAGAGATAGTAAATACTACGAGTCAATCAGTAGGCTAATAACAACAATGAACAACACAATAAGTATTCGTACAACCAAAAGGTTGTGCGAGTACTCACACCTCACTAAAAACTCTTGAGTAAAAAATATTCTTAATGATTCACCAAAATTTTAAACCTTGGGAAAAAGCCAGCTTTAAGTACAGATTAGACGAAAATTGTGCTGAATAGTTACAAAAAATCTAACAGTGTTCTGTTTAAAGGAAATGTGCGTACGATCTCTCGAATTGTTATTTGTGTTTATGCATTTGATGCTCGAACGTTGAGAATTGGACAGCCAAAATTTGAGTAAGCCCCCCGTCCGACCCCAGTCAAGATAAATCGAGCAAGGATAAAAAAATTAAAATCACGAAGTTTAACCGATTAAATAATCATCACTTTGATTAACTAAAATTCAGTATACTGTCCCCCGAATTGCGATTAAATAATTATCATTTTGATTAACTAAAATTCAGTATACTGTCCCCCGAATTGCCCCGAATTGAATTCCCTACTCGTAGATAGTTCCAAATAGGAAAAAATATGATTATCATGATCTTTTATAGATCATTAGGGGTTTTATTTATGCAAAGAAACGAATCGTTATCTGAGAAAGGGTTATTTGACCAAATCTATGAGGCGGCGTTAGCAAGGGATGAGAAGGTATTGAGTGAATTAAAAGAGCGCGGTGTCTCCATGGATATATCTTACAATGAGGAAACACCGGTGGTGAAACTGGCACAAGAGAGCCAGCTTTTCGCAATCGATCTTTTATTAAACTATGGTGCTGATGTTCATTCAGCCATCTTCTATGTCGCACAACAAGCCTCAGCAACGAAAGTTGATACTATCATCAACTGGGTTACTGAAAAAATCACGGAAGACTGTAAGGATGATGAGGACTATGCTGGCCGTGTGGATGCAGGCAGAGGTGGCTTTATGTTGGCACCTGTGAGTGAGGCTACCCAAGAGATGATAACAATGCTGGTTACTCTGACACCTTCAGACTCTCAGAACCAGCGTTATATGCTATTTGCACTAGCAGCTAAAGGGGAGCAACGACAACTTTTAACCCAGTTGAGTATCCATCTCAGTCTGGCAAATATTGAAGCCGTATTAAATGGATTGAAGTTTGATCAATGCGAAAAGGTGCTGGTGTCCATTGTCGATCGTGTGAAGACGCTATGGAATGCTCAGCATGATTTTAATCTTGATAGAATGGTTGAATTGCTCAAGCAAATGATTGAAGTTGATCGTTCACTTAAATTAAGAGACTGGTTTGCTTCATCCTCATCCTCATCCCCTATAGATTGTATTAACCAACTTTGTAAGATGGCAACACTGGATCGTATAGAATCATCGGCCTTTCTTGAGCAATTAAAAAATGTTGACAACATTGAATCGCTCCAATGGACATGGTTTTTCATTCAGCTTATTAGTGTCAATGGATTTTTGGACCCAGATGAAGTGATCACGGATCCCAACCACGCGAGTGAGGCTGCATCGTCGCTGAACAGACCTGGATAAGGCTACCCAAGTGGCCAGCCTGATCAAATTACCTTATACTATGCGCACTTTTAATAAAGCGCATCATTATCATCATGGCAGAGCAATCAGCACCGGTAAGCAAACAAGGGTTTCAAAGCAACTACGAATCCAAACAACCGGATGCACAAGGCTATGTGGCATATACCGATACGGAAAACCAAGTCTGGCGGTTATTGTACGAGCGGCAAATAACCGTTTTGCCAGAGCACGCTTGTCAGGAACACATCGATGGGGTGGAGCGTTTGCAATTGACTGCCGATTGCATTCCGCAATTGCCAGAAGTGAATCGGATTTTGCAACCGCTCACCGGTTGGTGCGTCAGTCCAGTAAAAGCGTTGATTTCTGCCAAAGAATTTTTTACGCTGTTAGCCAATCGTTGTTTCCCCGCAGCTACGTTTATTCGCCGGATGGAAGAATTGGACTATGTTAAAGAACCGGATATTTTTCATGAATTGTTTGGCCATGCCCCTCTGTTAACTCAACCAGTGTACGCCGATTTCATGCAAAGCTATGGTCAACAAGCGTTGGCGATGGATAAAACCCATTGGCCTTTGTTGCTACGGTTGTTTTGGTTCACGGTTGAATTCGGTTTAATTATCACCGCGCAGGGATTGCGGGCTTACGGCGGTGGCATTTTATCGTCTAAAGAAGAAACCATCTATTCGGTGGAAAGTGAACTCCCACAACGGATTTTATTTCATCCCTTATTGGCTTTTCGTACACCGTATCGTATTGATATGTTGCAACCGGTGTATTACGTGATCAACGATTACCAACAATTGTTTGATTGTGCCACGTTTGATTTGGTTAGATTCATGCAGCAAGCTCATGAATTAGGTGAATTTTCCCCCTTATTCCCGGTGGAACCCAACAATCCCAACATTAGAATTTTTGCTTGTTAACTTGATGCCAGCGAGATTCAAATTCAAACCGGGGTGGGTATTGATTGCGTAACTGTGTGAAAGCTTGACCAACGTCACCGGCATGTTCAATAGATGTGCGCATGCGTTGCATGTCTTGGCGAGGATCGTAACAAGCCAACACAAAATCTTCCCAACAAGAAAACAATTGTGGATCCACCGTAACCGCTGGTTGTGGATATGTTGGGGTTGTCATTTGCATCGGTTGTCCCAACCAATTCATTATCGCTTGATAGACCATATGACTGGCACGCCATTTAGCGGTGATGGCATGACCGGCAATGTGGGGAGTGCACAGTGTGGCTTGTTGCATTACGGCTAAATCAATCGCCGGTTCATGTTCATACACATCAAGGCATAGATGGATGTGATTTCCTGAGGTGAGTAACGCTTGCGTATCCACCACCGCACCACGTCCAGCATTGAGCAGGACGCAACCAGGTTTTAATTTTGTCAAAAACGTTTGATCAATCAAATGATACGTAGGGTAGGGGTTGTTTGCCGATGTTAACGGTGTGTGCAAACAAATTAAATCGGCTTGAATCAAGTCGGCCCATGAGGTGGAAATAAAATCAGGTTCGATTTTTGCCCGCGGAGGGTCATGCAATAACACAGTAAATCCCAGCATTTGCAAATGCGTCGCCACTCGTTGTCCCACTTGTCCAACGCCAACCACCACAGCAGTCAATCCATTTCCTACCAGCAATTGCTGTTGACGCAACGCGGCAATGCTACACAACACGTATTCAGCCACCGCGTTGGCATTGCATCCCACTGCGGCGTACCAAGAAATGTGTTGGTTGGCCAACCACGCTTTATCCAAATGATCACTGCCACTGGTCGCTGTTGCGACAAATCGTACGTTACTATTGGCCAGTAAAGTTGCGTTGACCGGTAACACGGAACGTACGATCAAAACATCGGTGTGGCGTAATTGGGCCGAGGTGATGGCAGAAGCGGGCAATTGAATCAAATCAAACGCTGGATCATTGAAGTAACAATCAAGTCCTAGAATCTGTTGATCGGCGACAATTTGCCAACGAGGCATGAGTCAAAACCCGACCAATTGGCTGATAAATTTACTTAAAAAATAAACCGGTGGAATGAGTAAATATTTGAGCAAGCCGGTAACCAATAATACCAATAAAATTAAAAAGCCAAACGGTTCAATTTTATTGTAAAGGTAGGCATAGCGCGCTGGCAGTAAATGACTGATCACTCGACTGCCATCCAATGGTGGAATCGGTAATAAATTCAACACCATCAGTACTAGGTTGATCAAGACGCCTGCATGGCCGGCGTAGACCATGAACAGCGCAAATGAATGGATTTGCGGATCCCATGCCACCCCCAGTCTGGCAATCACTGCCCAAGCAATCGCCATCAAAAAATTTGCCAAGGGTCCGGCAGCAGCCACATAAATCATTTGCCGTTGACTTCGCAAATTATGAGCATTGACTGGCACTGGTTTGGCCCAGCCAAAGGTGAATTGAAATTGGCTGATGATCAATATCAAAATCGGCAACAACACGGTGCCCAACCAATCGATGTGTCTGAGTGGGTTGAGAGTTAGTCGTCCCAACAACTTCGCGGTAGGATCTCCCAACCGATATGCCACCCATCCATGCGCAACTTCATGCAAAGTGATGGCAAATAAAATGGGCAGCAGCCAAATAACAATTTGTTGAATGATAGATAGTTCGCTCATTACCTTTGGGTTCACATAAGAATCAATGGCATGCTATTCTACCAGCTATTAATCAATAGGCCAGATGAAGATGCTCGCTCAACAGTCATTACACATAACGACTCAAGGACGTGGCTGTTATGCCATAACCGATCAGCTACAGCAGCAAGTTACCCAAGCGAGTATAACGCAAGGGTTGGTGCATGTATTTGTTCAACATACCAGCGCTTCGCTTATCTTGTGTGAAAATGCCGACCCGCAAGTACAATTGGATTTGGATGGTTTTTTGGCTGATCTTATTGTCGATGGTGATCCCAGATTCAAACATGTGGCTGAGGGCAGTGATGATATGCCTGCGCACATTCGCAGCATTCTTACCGGCAATGATTTAACCGTTCCAATTGCCGATCACCGCTTAGCGCTGGGTGTTTGGCAGGGTGTTTATTTATATGAGCATCGTACTGCGCCACAACAGCGGCATTTGTTGTTAACTCTGATGCAGTGATGCCAATTGGCATGTTTATTTCAATCAATCGTATCCATTCACCAACAGTTTAAATCTTGGGGAAAAACTAGCTTTTCGCTGAACGGTGGCGAATAGTTACAATCAATCACCCTCAACTGCATCAGGTCTGTGTATCCTTCGTCTCACCTTTCATGCCACCGCGACAGTGAGGAGACGCGGGTGCTTCCATTCGTTGTTGCCATTCAGCCACAGTGTATACATGCAAGGCAAGCGCATGAATTTGCGTCAACTCGGCGGTTAACACTTTATAAACCTGTTGATGGCGTTTGACCGGTGATAAGCCAGCAAATTGATCGGCAACCAAAATCACTTTGAAATGCGATTGGCTGCCGGCTGGTACATTGTGTTGATTACTTTCATTGATCACTTCTAGATGGGTGGGGTGAAAAGCACTGGTTAAGGTTTGCTGAATACGATGGTGGATGGTCATTAAACTTACTCAATCAATTTGCAGTGAACTACCAATTGTAAATCAATTGGAACGATTTATAATCCTAGCATGGTTGGATTGAAGGGGAAATGACACGGTGCGTGAACATGGTTTTACGGTGATTGAGTTGATGGTGGTGGTGGCGATTTTAGGGGTGTTAGCCACCTTAGCGATTCCAACTTATCAGGATTACGCGATTCGCTCCAAGGTTAGCGAAATTTTACAAATTGCTGCACGTGATAAAACGGCGATTGCCGAATATTATTTAATCCATGGGACAATGCCGCAATCGGCGCAACAAGCAGGTTTGGATTTAGTTGGATCGGCGCAATTGAGTCCTTATATTGGTCAAGCGTCTTATCAAGCGACGGGAGATCATCAAGCCGCTTTAGTTTATGAAGTGAGTGATCAATTGGCGCAAGGTGTGTCTGGCGCACTGATCTTAACGGCCAAAGCACTGCTCAGTAATGACATTGCCCAAGGTATTTTATGGGAGTGCGGAGGCACGCTACCTCCTAAATTATTACCGGCTTCTTGCCGCAATGATGACTTGTAACATGCAGCCTGGATTGATTGCTGGTGTTGATGAGGTGGGACGAGGACCGTTGGCCGGTGATGTGTTTGCTTGCGCGGTGATTTTGCCCGATGAACATCCCATTATCGGTTTAACCGATTCTAAGAAATTATCGGCCAGTCGTCGACAAACATTGGCAGAACAAATTCATCAGCACGCTTTGAGTTTGGCTATTGGCCGTGCCAGTGTGGCAGAAATTGATGCAATGAACATTCATCATGCTACCTTACTGGCGATGCAGCGCGCGGTATTGGGTTTGAACAAGGTCCCCCAACAGGTATGGGTGGATGGGCGTCACTGCCCCAAGTTACCTTATCCAACCACCGCGATCATTCAAGGGGATCAAAACAAACCGGTGATTAGCGCTGCCAGTATTGTGGCTAAAGTCACCCGCGATGCATACATGCAACAATTGGATCAACAATACCCAGGGTATGGGTTGGCGCAACACAAAGGTTACCCCACGGCCCAGCATGTACAGGCCTTAACTCAATTAGGCGTTAGCCCGATTCATCGACGTTCTTTTGCACCGGTGAAACAACTGCTGACGATGGCGTCATAGAGAAATGAGTGTTAGCAATTCGGGGGACAGCAATTCGGGGGACAGTATACTTAATTCCCGAATTTGGGGAGTAGTATATTTCATTCCCCGGGAATTGGGGGAACAGAAATCAAATTAGAGAATTACACAGTCGCCCCATTCAAATTGCTCCCCTGAGCCGGCTCTATTACAATGCGGGCAGTTTTGAGAGGAATTAGCCATTTATGAACGCAGAATTTATTCATTTGCAAGTGCACTCGGATTATTCCTTGGTAGACAGTATTATCTCTGTGCCACAAGTGGTGGAAGCGGCCAAACAGCAACAAATGCCAGCCATTGCTTTGACTGATCAAATGAATTTGTTTGCCACGATTAAATTTTACCAAGCTGCCATTGCCCAGGGGATCAAACCAATCCTAGGATGCGATGTATGGATGCCATCGCCATTTGATCAAAGGTCATTGTGCAAATTGACCTTGCTCAGCCAAACCCCACAAGGGTATCAACGGTTGTTGCAATTGATTTCGCAAGCGTATACCGCCGCTAAACAGCGGCAAATGCCAGTGATTGAGCGTGCTTGGCTGACTGATAACAATGCCGGATTATTGGTCTTGTCGGGTGCTCAGTATGGTGACGTGGGTCAGGCACTATTGCAAAATAAACCAGTACAAGCCAATGAATTGGCGCAAGCTTGGCAACAGGATTTTCCTGATCGCTTTTATCTGCAACTGCAGCGCATCGGCCAGTCGGATGAAGAGTCCTACATACAACAAGTGTTGCAATTGGCCAGTCAATTAGAGTTACCTGTGGTAGCGACCAATGCGGTATGCTTTTTACAGCCAGAGGATTATGATGCGCATGAGGCGCGTGTGTGTATTCATCAAGGTTCTATGTTGGCCGATCCTCATCGGCCTCGGCAGCATACCTCGCAACAGTTTTTGCGCAGTGGGCAACAGATGGCACAATTGTTTGCTGATATTCCTGAAGCGCTTGCTAACAGTGTCGAAATCGCTAAACGTTGCAGCACGCCATTGAGCTTGGGCAACATACATTTGCCTAATTTTCCACTGCCTGAAAATACCACGGTTACTGAGCATTTAATCCAATTGGCGCAAGCTGGATTAACCCAACGCTTACAAACCCTATACCCTGATAAAGTACAACGCACGCAGCAACAACCTTCCTATGAGCAGCGGTTGATCATGGAATTGGAGATCATCAATCAAATGGGGTTTGCCGGTTATTTTTTAATCGTCGCCGATTTTATCCAGTGGGCGAAACAGCAGCAAATTCCAGTAGGACCGGGCCGTGGTTCAGGCGCCGGCTCTCTGGTGGCTTATGCATTGCAAATTACTGATTTGGATCCGTTGACTTACGATTTATTGTTTGAGCGATTTCTCAATCCAGAGCGGGTATCGATGCCAGATTTTGATATCGATTTTTGCATGATTGGTCGTGATCAAGTGATTGAATACGTTGCCGATAAATATGGACGCGACAGTGTGGCACAAATCATTACTTATGGTTCAATGGCAGCACGTGCGGTGGTGCGGGATGTTGGACGAGTGTTGGGACATGGTTATGGGTTCGTCGATAAAATTGCCAAAGTAATTCCATTTGAAATCGGCATGACATTGACCAAAGCTCTGCAGCAAGAAGAACTGTTACGCCAGCGCTATGAACAAGAAGAAGAGGTGACCGCCTTATTGGATTTGGCGTTGAAATTGGAAGGCTTGGTGCGTAATGTTGGGAAACATGCCGGAGGTGTGGTGATTGCCCCTTCCGCTTTAACCAATTTTGTTCCTTTGTATTGTGAAGCCGGTGAGTCCAGTTGGGTGACCCAATTTGATAAAGACGATGTCGAAACAGTCGGCTTGGTCAAGTTTGATTTTTTAGGCTTGCGTACTTTAACCATCATTCAATGGA
>WLWR01000241.1 GCA_012103495.1 Legionellales bacterium | reverse complement strand
CCGGCAAACAGGTCCAAACAATAACTGCCGGGGAGGTGTGGCGCGAGCCAATTAAAAATAGTTTCGCGAATTCGATCACTGGTAGGTCGTAAATCGGCTTGAGTTGGAAAGTGGATCCGGCGGCCACGCCAGCGGCCACCGATGATCCGTACTTGATTGTTATTAGGTCTTGGCATGAGAACCTACAAAAATGGTCAGCATGTCATCCATCTTGAAGTGTTGGTTAAATGCTTGCTGAATATCAGATGCCGTGACTTGTTCAATGTGAGCGCGATAATCATTTAAATAAGTGAGTGGCAAACGATAAAATCCCATGGTTAAAATAGCGCGTGCAATGGCAATGTTACTGTCCAATCGCAGTGGAAAACCACCGATGATGTTTTGTTTGGCTGCTGCTAATTCTGCTTCAGTGGGACCTTTGTGCATAAATTGCGTTAATGTTTGTTGAATGGTTGTCAAGGCTTCTTCGGCTTGTGTATTTTGTGCACCGGTACTAATTAAAAAAGGTCCGGCAACTTGTAAGGGGGTTAATTGACTGTAGATAGTGTACGCTAATCCACGATCTTCACGGACGGTTTGAAACAATTGCGATACTAAGGGGGCACCGCCTAGGATATGGTTACCAAGAATCAATTTATAGTAGTCGGGTGAATGGAAATCAATCCCCAAAGTGCCGTACTTAATAATGGTTTGTTCTGTTGGAAACGCTATTGTATCAAGTTTGGCCGCTGGTGTTTGTGGTTCGGGCAAAGATGAGGCAGCTTGGCCTAAGGGCATGGCGTCGGCTAGCCGGTTGGCGATTCGTTTAGCATAACGTTGATTGATATCACCTACGATAGCAATGGTTAAATTGCTGGCAGTATAAAATTGATTATAAAAATTCTGTACTTGTGTGCGAGTCAGTTTGTTAACCGTCTCCTGCTGACCAATGATGGGGTGAGCATAGGGATGCTGTTGATATAAGGCTTGATAAAAAGCTTGTTCGGCTTGTTGTTCAGGGGATTGTTGATAATAGCGAATCAAGCTGAGTTGTCGGGCTCGTTCGCGTTCAAATGCTTGAGTTGGAAAATTCACGTGGGTTAGAATTTCTTCTAAATTAGTCAAGGCTTGGTTGAGCGCGCTACTTTTGACCAAAGTACGTAATTGCAAAGTGGTCATGTCACGTGAAGTGAGGCTGTAAAATTGTGCCCCCACTTCTTCAAATCGCTCGGCAATTTGATCAGCGGTTAGATTTTCCGTACCGTGCGTCAGTAAATGGCCAGTCAACCATGCCAAACCAAATTGTTCCTCATCGCGAGCAGACCCGGCGTCAAATCCCAATAAAATATCCATCATAGGAATTTCTGGCGCGTGAACGTACAATACGGTTGCCCCTTGATCGGTTTGCCAGGTTTCAATGTCAATAATGGAATCTTGGGGGGTGGATACGGTTGGTTGACTACAGCCGGTCATCAACCCAATGGAAAAAACCACACTACAGCACAATTTATATAATTTCATAAGCAATCCTAAATAATTACGATTCAATCGATTGGGGAATTAATTCAGCGATGGTTAAACGCTGGGAAGTTAGAAATTTTTGGGCCACTTGTTGAATTTGTTCCGCGGTCACCGCTTCAATTTTTTCATCTAACTGATCGTAGAGATCAATTGGTAAGTCATTGGCGATCAGCGTTGCTAACAACATGGCTTGTCCGTATAAAGAATCTTGGCGGTAAATTTGATCGGCAGTGATCAAAGTTTTGATACGGGCCAACTCAGTTTGACCAATTTGTTCAGTTTGTAATTTTTTTATTTGTGCTTGAATCGCTTGAATCACATCTTTGACCGATTGTCCTTTGGCGGGAATGGCGCTGATGGTAAACAAGCCATCAAAACGATTGAGTAAATTGTAGTTAGCGGAGACATCAACGGTGATTTGCTGGTCGCGAGTTAATGATTTAACCAGACGGCTACTGTCACCATCGGCCAATAAAGCGGCGGTGAAAAATAAAGCATACGCCTGCCAGGGTTTCTTAATACTGGCCAGCGATGGGGTGTTGTAACCCATAATCACCAATGGTTGGGTGGCGGGTAAGTTTACCGTTGTT
>WLWR01000019.1 GCA_012103495.1 Legionellales bacterium | reverse complement strand
AGTTGGTTCGGTCCTCCAGTCGGTATTACCCGACCTTCAACCTGGCCATGGCTAGATCGCCCGGTTTCGGGTCTAATCCTAGCAACTATACGCCCTATTAAGACTCGATTTCTCTACGGCTCCCCTATTCGGTTAACCTTGCTACTAAAATTAAGTCGCTGACCCATTATACAAAAGGTACGCAGTCACCTGTCCGAAGACAGGCTCCCACTGCTTGTACGCACACGGTTTCAGGTTCTATTTCACTCCCCTAACAGGGGTTCTTTTCGCCTTTCCCTCACGGTACTGGTTCACTATCGGTCGATAAGTAGTATTTAGCCTTGGAGGATGGTCCCCCCATGTTCAGACAGAGTTTCTCGTGCTCCGCCCTACTCGTTTTCACTTTAAGAGCCCTTTCGTTTACAGGACTATCACCTTCTATTGTCAGACTTTCCAGACTGTTCAACTAGAACTCAAAAAGCTTAAGGGCTGGTCCCCGTTCGCTCGCCGCTACTAAGGGAATCTCGGTTGATTTCTTTTCCTCCGGGTACTTAGATGTTTCAGTTCCCCGGGTTCGCTTCCTGTACCTATGTATTCAGTACAGGATACCTGCAAGCAGGTGGGTTTCCCCATTCGGAAATCCTCGGATCAAAGCTGGTTTGCAAGCTCCCCGAGGCTTATCGCATGCTACAACGTCCTTCTTCGCCTCTTATCGCCTAGGCATCCACCGTGTGCGCTTAATTGCTTGACCATATAATCCCAAAAAGTCTGGAACACCTCACGGCATCCCTTTCCTCATGGTGCATATGGATAAACTCTTGCGAGTTTTTTTGACATAAGCTATATAAATTAAAATTATTGCCAGCAGCTAACCGTGGTTAACCACCTGCAATGTTTTGTACCCGCGCTTACGAAATTCGCCGTTGCATGTCCAATAAATTGGACACTGATAACAGTAAATTTGCGCTTGCGCGCGCCTTTGACTACCCTAATTGTAAAAGAACAGGGCCTATCAGTCATGATAGGCCGAAAGTAACAAAACCGGTTCAGCTTCAGAAACGGAACTGATGTAAAAATCCCATAAAATGCGCTCATGGGCAAAACCGGTTTTGCTACCTGATAACCTGTGAGTCAGTATCCACCCTGCAGAATCCCCTTCATGTCTGGCGGTAAACTGGTGGAGCCAGGCGGGATCGAACCGCCGACCTCCTGCGTGCAAGGCAGGCGCTCTCCCAGCTGAGCTATGGCCCCAGTTAACTACCCCGATATCAGACAGGATAATGGGAACACTGGCTCGCTTCACATTAAACCCGAACAATGGTTCCGCAAAAAGAGCTCACGCAACTGGTGGGTCTGGGAAGATTTGAACTTCCGACCTCACCCTTATCAGGGGTGCGCTCTAACCAACTGAGCTACAGACCCAGAAATCCTGCAAACAAGGACTGACCCTATCAACAAACCAAGCAAATTGTGTGGACGCTTCGAAACGAAATCCCTGTTTCTTTTAAGGAGGTGATCCAGCCCCAGGTTCCCCTAGGGCTACCTTGTTACGACTTCACCCCAGTCATGAACCATACCGTAGTAACCGCTCTCCCGAAGGTTAAGCTAGCCACTTCTGGTACAGCCCACTCCCATGGTGTGACGGGCGGTGTGTACAAGGCCCGGGAACGTATTCACCGCGGCATGCTGATCCGCGATTACTAGCGATTCCGACTTCATGGAGTCGAGTTGCAGACTCCAATCCGGACTAAGACCAACTTTCTAGGATTCGCTCCACCTCTCGGCTTTGCCTCCCTCTGTGTCGGCCATTGTAGCACGTGTGTAGCCCTACCCGTAAGGGCCATGATGACTTGACGTCGTCCCCGCCTTCCTCCGGTTTCACACCGGCAGTCTCACTAGAGTGCCCACCTTTACGTGATGGCAACAAGCAATAAGGGTTGCGCTCGTTACGGGACTTAACCCAACATCTCACGACACGAGCTGACGACAGCCATGCAGCACCTGTCTCTTTGCATCTCTCGATGACACTAATATCTCTACTAGCTTCAAAGGATGTCAAGGGTAGGTAAGGTCTTGCGCGTTGCATCGAATTAAACCACATGCTCCACCGCTTGTGCGGGCCCCCGTCAATTCCTTTGAGTTTTAGCCTTGCGGCCGTAATCCCCAGGCGGTCAACTTAATGCGTTTGCGGCGCCACTCATCTCCTTAATCGGAAACAAACAGCTAGTTGACAGCGTTTACTGCGTGGACTACCAGGGTATCTAATCCTGTTCGCTACCCACGCCTTCGTGTCTCAGTGTCAGATACAGACCAGGCAGACGCCTTCGCCACCGGTGTTCCTTCCGGGATCTACGCATTTCACCGCTACTCCGGAAATTCCTCTGCCCTCTCCTGATCTCTAGTTTGTCCGTCTTCACCGACTTTTCCAGGTTAAGCCCGGAACTTTCACAGTGAACTCAACAAACCACCTACACACCCTTTACGCCCAGTTATTCCGATTAACGCTTGCACCCTCTGTATTACCGCGGCTGCTGGCACAGAGTTAGCCGGTGCTGCTTCTGGGGGTAACGTCAATACCATTGCATATTACTCAACAGTAACATCCTCCCCCCTGAAAGTGCTTTACAACCCGCAGGCCTTCTTCACACACGCGGCATCGCTGGATCAGGGTTTCCCCCATTGTCCAATATTCCCCACTGCTGCCTCCCGTAGGAGTCTGGGCCGTGTCTCAGTCCCAGTGTGGCTGGTCATCCTCTCAGACCAGCTACCGATCGTCGCCTTGGTGAGCCTTTACCTCACCAACCAGCTAATCGGACGCAGGGCCTTCCTTAAGCGCCACCCAAAGGCAGCTTTCCTTCTTGCGAAGTATATGCGGTATTAGCCCGAGTTTCCCCGGGTTATCCCCCTCTTAAGGGCAGGTCCCAACGCGTTACTCACCCGTCCGCCACTCGCCGGCCATCGTTTCCGAAAAAACAATGCCGCTGCCGTTCGACTTGCATGTGTTAAGCGTGCCGCCAGCGTTCAATCTGAGCCAGGATCAAACTCTCAATCAAACGTTCGTCAAACTTCTTTCAATCTTCACGACAACGACAACAAAGTCTCTGGCAAAGATTGCTCTCTACTGCTACTTCCGTCATCGCTACAATCTAATAAAGCTTGTCAACCTCTTCTAAAATTTCTCAAGGTCCCACATCGTGTGTCTTTTGCTAATTTGCTATGTTAAAGAACTTCCTCGTCTAGCGAGGACGTGTGATTCTACGGATAATTTGATTAGTGTCAAGTTATTTTTTAGAAAACACTTTGGTGGAAAATCATACTAAATGTGTATGCTCAATGTGAAATTTTAGACCATTAGTCACTTTTTACAATCACTTTGGCAAATTTTCTTTTCCCCACCTGATAAACATGTTCGCTTGCCACTGGCATGATTTGTTTGGGATCAGCCACTTTCTCACCATCAATTTTCACCGCACCTTGCTGGACCATACGCATCGCATCTGAAGTGCTGCCAGTTAATCCCGTTTGCTTTAATAAATTGGCAATTCCAATTCCTTGGGTACTCATAGCTATCACAGTTTGAGTTACCAAATCTTGTGGCACAGCCCCTTGCGTGAATCGCGCGACAAATTCGGTTTCGGCCCGATCGGCTGCCACACTGTCGTGAAACCGCGCGACAATTTCTTTGGCAAACAACACTTTAATATCCCGTGGATTCGCTCCACCGGCCACCTGTTGCCGCCATTGTGTGATTTGCTGTTGCGATTGAAAACTGAGTAACTCAATATATCGCCACATCAAATCATCCGATAGCGACATCAATTTGCCAAACATATCATCCGGTAATTCAGTAATACCAATGTAGTTGCCTAAAGATTTAGACATTTTCTTCACCCCATCCAACCCTTCAATGATGGGCATGGTCATGACCACTTGTGGCGGTTGATCAAATTGTTTTTGCAGTTCACGCCCCATTAATAAATTAAATTTCTGATCGGTGCCACCCAATTCCACATCTGCTTGTAATGCCACCGAATCGTATCCTTGAAGCAATGGGTAAAGAAATTCATGGATGGCTATAGGTTGCCCAGACTGATATCGTTTATGAAAATCATCTCGCTCTAGCATTCGCGCTACGGTGTGGGTTGCCGCTAATTGAATTAAATCCGTCGCGTTAAATTCATTCAGCCATGTTGAATTAAATGCAACCGTCGTACGCTGGGCATCCAATATTCGAAAAAATTGATCCGTATAGGTTTTCGCATTGGTGGCAACTTGTTCACAGGTCAACGGTTGGCGCGCGACACTTTTGCCAGTAGGATCACCAATTCTGCCAGTAAAGTCACCGATTAAAAAAATAACCTCATGCCCCAACTCTTGAAATTGACGCAATTTATTGATCAAGACCGTATGCCCTAAATGCAAATCTGGCGCGGTAGGATCAAAACCAGCCTTCACCCGCAAAGGACGAGGCCCATCCAATCGCTGCTGTAACTCTTCGACCAAGAGCACTTCATGCGCACCACGCATTAATGACACAAGCGCTTCATTTTCTACCGTCATATAACTCCCCTAATTTTAATTGACCTAACCCAGCTTAACCGCTATCGTTATGCGTTTCGTCGCCAATAATAACGTAATTTAGCAGCAATGGATTACAAATATTTCACTTTCGAAGCATCGCAAGCCAATCAATCGCGCAAATGGATGAAACCTACAACTTATGGGTTTTTAGCCTGTGGTGTGATTGTATTGGGATGGCTTACTTTTAAAACTCCAGCCTCTGAAGAATCATCTCACTTGGTTGAATTGTCAGTTGCCAACGATGCGTCAGCACCTCAATCCAAACGCACCATCCCCGCCGCATCCAAAAAAATCACAGCACCCACACCACAGTCAAACGATCAATCCATTATGGTCACCGTTAAACGCGGCGATAGTCTAGCCAAAATTTTTAAAGCACATCGCTTGGATCCATTGACCTTGCAACGCATTTTAGATTTAGGCGACGTCGTAAAACCACTGATCCAAATTAAACCCAAACAAGAAATTCAATTATTGATCAACGATGCTCAACAATTAAAACAATTGCATTACTCTCTCAATTCAAGCCAAACCTTAATCATTCGTTATATCAATCATGAATTCACCGCCGAACTGATCGAAAAACCCATTGAAATTCAGCAACGTTATGTCACCGCCACCATCCACCATTCTTTGTATTTAGCCGCTAAAAAAGCCCAGCTCCCCAACAAAATCATTCATCAACTTGGCGACTTATTCGCTTGGAACATTGATTTTGCCAAAGAGTTACGCAGCGGCGATCAATTCACAGTCCTGTTTGAAGAGCATCACATCGACGGCGAAGTCATTGACAGTGGCAACATCATCGCAGCTAAATTTATCAACCGTAGCAATACTCATACCGCCATTCGCCATATTGATGCGCAAGGACAAGTCGATTACTTTTCTATAGAAGGCAACAGTTTACGCAAAGCATTTTTACGCTATCCAGTCAAACACAGTCACATCAGTTCGGCTTACAATCCCAAACGTCTTCACCCAATCCTCAAAGTGATTCGTCCGCATTTAGGCGTTGATTTAGCCGCCGCCTTAGGCACACCGATCAAAGCCGCTGGCGACGGCGTAATTGAAAAAAGAGGCGGGCATGGCGGCTATGGCAATATGATCGTAATCCGACATAACAATACTTATAAAACCCTATACGCACACATGTTACGTTTTGCAAAAGGGTTACATGTCGGGTCTCGCGTCAAACAAGGCCAAGTGATTGGCTACGTCGGTCAAACTGGATTGGCCAATGGTCCCCATTTGCATTACGAATTTCACGTCAATGGTAAAACAGTCAATCCAGTCACCGTTAAACTACCCAACGCTGATCCCATTGCCAACGAAGAACGCGACCGATTTTTTGCCCAAGCCATTCCGGCACTGGCGCAATTGGAACAGTATGAAACCATGCACACCAACGCCACCTCGTAAAAATATATACCCATTCCACTTCAAGCTGCGAACACTATTGACCATCGGCAATGACGTTTTAACTGGCATTTTAACCATGCCGGAGCACACGAGATTTTTTCATGAAACCCGCCGCAAAAGGCTTACCAGTCGATAGATAAAATTCACCGCTTACAATGGCGTTAGGGATCGTACAAAACAATCGCCATGCAACTCTGGCTTTTCATCAAGCATTAAAAACTGTGGTCACCAGGGACAGGAGATCAAGCAATTACATTATAAAAATACCCATCGACAAATCACCAGTGCAGCGATGACACCCACAGCATCGGCAATCAAACCCACCGGGATGGCATAACGAGTCCGTGAAATAGCAACCACCCCAAAATAAATAGCTACCACATAAAACGTGGTTTCCGTTCCTCCCATAATGGTGGCCGCCAATTTGGCAATGAATGAATCACCTCCATAAAGTTGCGACAATTCTGCCAACATGCCATTAGCCGCACTGCCAGAAAATGGACGAATCAATGCCAAAGGCAACACTTCGGGTGGCATTCCCACATAACTTAAGATCGGCGCCAAGGCCGCCCCCAACAATTCAAACGCTCCCGAAGCGCGCAACATTCCAATCGCCACCAACATCGCCACCAAATGGGGAATGATACGAATCATCACCGCAATGCCCTCTTTGGCACCGCCAACAAATGTTTCATACACTTTGACCTTACGGTACTGCGCATACAATGGCACGCCCACCACCATGGCTAAAAAGATCCAATTAGACAGTCCATTTAATATCGCACCATTAATCATCATTCATCCTCCTTGATTATTCGATAACGGGGCAATCGAGCAAACCCTTTGGCTGCCACGATCGCCGCAATCGTCGAACACAAAGTCGCCAACAACGCTGTCATCACAATGCTGGCCGGATGCGCTGCCCCTGCCGCAGCCAAATAGGCAATGGCAGTGGTAGGAATCAATTGCACACTGGATGTATTAATGGCTAAAAACATACACATGGCATTGCTAGCCACCCGAGGATGTTGATTCAACCGTTGCAATTGAGTCATGGCTTTCAACCCAAACGGCGTGGCAGCATTGCCCAATCCCAACATGTTGGCGGAAATATTTAACATCATCGCCCCCATGGCGGGATGATCCACCGGAACCTCCGGAAATAAACGTTTCAATATCGGCTGCATCGCGCGCGCCAACAATGTGATCAATCCAGCTTGTTGTGCGATTTTCATCAGTCCCAACCAAAACACCATAATGCCGGTCAATCCCAACGCCACTTCAAAAGCCAATTTAGCATAATCGGTCACCGCACTGACCACCGCGTCAACACGCCCAGTTATCACGGCACACACCACCGCCGCCAGCATCATTGCTAACCAAACAAAATTTAACATTTACCGTCTATCCTATTGCGCCGCATTTTATTTCCCGCATAATAGGCAATTCTGTTTTAAAAGCCAACCAAACTATCGGTACTGATCATGTTTCCTTTTTTTTCATCCATCCCATTCATCGGCCAACATTTATTCAATGATTTGATCCAAAATCGCCTACGAGCAGGATTGTTAGCGTTATTCACTTCGCTCTTGATAGGCTGCGCCGCTGATGAACCGGTTGCCTATGACACCAAGCAATACGACCAAGACATTGTCGATATTTATCAAACTTTACCGACGCCCATTTCCACGACTATTGACACTCGCATTCCACTGTTAAGTGCTTCACTGTTAGGCAAACCATTTGCCTTGGGAGCACTGGGAGAAGGCAGCAACGGTCGCTTTGATCAACAACCGCTATACCGCACCGATGAATTCGATTGTTTAACCTATGTGGAAACCGTGTTGGCATTGGCGCACGCTGACAACTTACCTGAATTTCGCCAACACATTTTGGATTTACGCTATGCGCAAGGACAACCCAGTTTTCTGAATCGTAATCATTTCATGTCGGTGGATTGGATCCCCAATAATACCGTCAAAGGTTATGTGCGTGACATCACCGATCGCATTGTTGATCACCAAGGTTCGCCGGTTGCCGAAGTGGCGGTGGCAACGATCAATAAACCCGCTTGGTATCAACACTTCACCGCGGATGCATTAAAATTACAAACCCCGTTATCATCCAAACAAACACAAACCTTACTCATCGATTTACACAACTTGGCACAACAGGTACAACAACATCGTTCCGCTTTATTGTATGTACCGTTTACCGCTTTGTTTGATAAGCAAGGACAACCGGATTTTGCCATTTTTGATCAAATTCCCAGTGGCGCGATTGTAAATATCGTCCGTCCCAACTGGCCATTACAAGATAAAATTGGCACCCATTTAAATGTCTCGCACACTGGTTTTGCCATCCGCACTGACGAGGGACTCATGTATCGTCACGCTTCTACCGACGGACAGGTACTGGACATTCCACTCACCGAGTATTTGCAAAATCATTTGACCAGCCCAACCATCAAAGGCATTCATCTGTTACAAGTCGAGCCTCGCTGAGCGAACATTTTGTCATACATGTTGTCTATCTTTCTGAGTACAAATTTGGTAGAATTTTAGCCAATCTCAATTTAAATTAAGTCAATAGGTCGTAACTGATGTCAAAACGATTACCATTTCCTCAAGAAAAATTTTTGTTAACTGAGTTACTACTAGATGCAGATGATTTTGATGAGGAAGTGAAACATCTAACGACGACTGTACTGCAAAAAGATCCTAAGTTGTTAGCCCCTTTTGTTGCCGCTCTTTTAGATCTCAATCAATTTCAAGCTTTTGAAAAGTTGGTATCTCATATTCACAAATTAGAAAAAATAGCACGTAACCGAATGTTAGAACGTCTGACACGCCAACTAATAAAAAAAGAGGACGTGACCGAAAAAACATCCCACACCATAGAAGATGACATAAAAAATTCAGCAAACAAAGAGGACGTGACCGAAGAAACATCCCGCACCATAGAAGACGGCATAAAAAATTTAGTAAACAAAGAATTTGATCATAACTTTCTTGACAGATTTCGCAAACTTACTAGCTATCCTCTCCTTCAACTCTTCGCTTTCACTCTCGTAAACATTTCCCAAAATCAGGAAAGAAAACCTCTTATTTATCGGGGAGAACAAGGAATATATTTTATTGACTCGGCAATTAATCAATTTGCTGTCAATTCGTGGCGTGATCTCACCAAGACACGAACCATTCCCAATAATGGATCAAAATCAGAATTGCGTTCACTTATTTTTTTATTCCATCGTGTGAATAATTTAGAACAATTTATGGATCCAGTAAGAACCGCTCTCGCTAATGGCCCTATTAAATTTGTCGAAGATCTCCATCAACTGACATTGCAAACACTACCCATGCATAATTTATTTACCCCACAATTGGTTATTGAATGGACCTTGGCACGCATCCATAAACAACCCTCCGAAAAGAAAATAGAAGACCCCGACGCGAAAGAAGCAAAAGTTGAAACATGCTCTACCTCCTTAGAAGATAATTACACCCAAGCTCAGGCTGAAAAAAAGACTGGTGATTGGCAGCACTTATCAAATCCTATCGCCACTTACATGCGTCTGGAATGTGCTATTGAAGGATACAAAAAAGAAAATCCGCAAGATTTATCAACTCTCGCAACACTCCTTGAACAACATTTCGGCATCACTGATACCACAACCGCGAAAGAAGCAGCCACAAAAATCGCTGGCTTGCACGATACAAAAAGAAGTTTAACCCTCTATATGATTGCTGAATTGGCACACGCAACGGACTCAGCCGCCATTAAGCAATTAACCTCTGCGCGCAACCCAAAATTTGATGCCATTTCTCAACGACGCAATCCAATTTATGACAAACTTCGATCGATACTGATGTCATTGGCTATTTTTAATTGGCTATTTCGTTCGCGTTCACCACAGCCGCTATTAAACAGTATCAATGAAGTCGTCCACACGCCATTGACCGGAAGCACCACCAGAAAAATTTTTTCTACTTTAGCCAACAAACGGGAAGTTACAATTGAAATAAGTCAACAGCCTCCCCCCAGTCCCTAAACAACATCCGCACACTTATACAGTACTTTGACCGTCGGCGGGATATGACCTTCTAACAAGGTTAAAAACGCACCCCCGCCGGTGGAAATATAAGAAATCTGTTCACGCACGCCAAATTGATCGATGGCGGCAATGGTATCGCCACCGCCGGCCAATGAAAATGCATCACTGTCAGCAATTGCTTGTGCCAACACTTGCGTGCCATTGGCAAACGCCGGCCATTCAAACACACCAACCGGACCATTCCACACAATGGTTTTGGCTTGATGAAGATATTGACTCAATCGTTGCGCCGTTTGCGGACCGATGTCCAAAATCATTTCTTGTGCCGTCACTTGATCCACCGGTTTAATCATTGGTCTGGCCTGCGCGTCAAACTGTTCAGCCACCACCACATCGGTAGGCAAAGGAAAGTCTTTACCAGATTGTTTGGCTCGTTCAAGCAACCTGCGCGCTTCATCAACCAAATCAGCTTCATACAACGACTTGCCAATTGAATACCCTTGCGCTGCGATGAAAGTATTGGCAATCCCACCACCGACGATCAATTGATCCACCCGATCCAACAATCGAGTCAATAAGGTCAATTTAGTAGAAACTTTTGCTCCGCCGACAATAGCCAACATCGGCGGTTGCGGATGATCCAACGCTTTGGTCAAAGACGCCAATTCCAAGCACAACAAAGGTCCGGCACAAGCCACCGGAGCACATTGAGCAATGCCATAAGTGGAAGCTTGTTGACGATGAATCACACCAAACGCATCCATCACAAACACATCGGCCAATGCGGCTAACTGCTGCGCCAATTGTGGATCATTGGCTTTCTCACCACGATTGAAACGGCAATTTTCCAACAACGCCACCTCGCCTGGTTGCAATGTCACCCCAGCGCGCCAATCGTTGATAAATTGCACCGGGCGTTGCAAATACGTTTGTAATACCGGCGCGATCGGTGCTAATGACAAAGCATCGGTCTTTGTACCCTCGGTAGGCCGTCCACGATGGGATAATAAAATCACCGCCGCATTGGCGGCCAAAACCTGGCGGATCGTTGGCAAACTGGCTTCAATCCGCGAGGCATTGGTCACACGTCCATCGTGCATCGGCACATTAAAATCGACACGAATCAACACGGTTTTACCGTTCAAATCAACATCATTCAACTGTCGCACCGATTGCAAATCCAAGGTATCCATATCCATTATTTCGCCTGCATCAAGGCAACGGCGACATCCAACATACGATTGGAAAAACCCCATTCATTGTCGTACCACGCCACCACTTTAACCAAATCACCCATCACCCGAGTTTGTGTGGCATCGTAAATAGCAGAAGCAGGATGATGATTGAAATCACAAGATACCAACGGTTCATCATTAACCGCCAACACCCCAGCCAATTCACCTTGCGCCGCATCGCGCAATAATTGATCCACTTCTTCTACCGTGGTTGCCCGACTGGCTTTGAATGTCAAATCCACCGCTGAAACATTGATGGTCGGCACTCGCATAGCCACCCCATCCAATTTCCCCGCCAACTCTGGCAACACCAAACCAACTGCGGCAGCCGCACCGGTTTTGGTAGGAATGATCGATTGCGTCGCTGAACGCGCACGGCGCAAATCTTTGTGACTGCGATCAATCAACACTTGATCATTGGTAACCGCGTGCACCGTACTCATAAAACCACTGACAATACCCAATGCATCGTGCAATGGTTTGACAATGGGCGCCAAACAATTGGTCGTACACGAAGCATTTGAAATAATTTGATGTTCGGCGCGTAACAAATGATGATTCACACCATACACCACTGTGGCATCCACCCCTTTACCTGGTGCAGAAATGATGACTTTTTTGGCACCATTTTCCAAATGCACCTGGGTGGACTCTCTGGAAGTAAACTTACCGGTACATTCCAACACCACATCCACTTGCGCTTCGTGCCATGGAATATCCGCTGGGTCGTGCGCGCAAAACATGCGAATGCGATCTCCATCGACAATCAAATCATTGCCTTGCGTCATCACCTGCGCTTTGAACCGACCAAAGGTGGTATCGTATTTGGTTAAATGAAGATTTGTTTCACTGTTGGCACGATTGTTAATAGCGACAATCGCCAAGTCATGTGCATGGTGTTCTTCATACAAAGCACGCAACACATTGCGGCCAATCCGCCCGTAGCCATTAATTCCAACACGAATGGTCATGATTTTGCTCCAAAACTCTGTACTGCTGTAGGCAGCGATTTATATCATATTTTGGATGAAGAATCACGGAAGAAGTGGTGTTGATTAAGGCATTATTTGCTATAGATCAGGAATATTTACAACACGCCAAACAGCAGAGGTGTTGTTTTTTCACGCCCTAATCTTAAAATCCTCAAAAATAAACTTAGATGTTTATTAAGGCAAAAAAAACAACACATCCGTTTAGATCGTAGGCAAGTTGGCAGCCGCAAAAAAAGAGCCCTTCTTGTCGATAGCCATTCCACTCAAAGCCGACTTTTGTCGATTCTGGCAAAGAATTTAGATCACCCTATCCGGAGTATTCACTTCCTCATAGCAAATCTATGGCAAAGCCAAATCATTTACGTTATCGTCGCTAGATTGATTGTCGTGGACAAAATAATTCATGCTTATTTATATTGCTCTACTGATCGTGGGAATTGTGCTACTGGCATGGAGCGCGGAGCGATTTATCGCCGGAGCAGTCGGCATGGCCCATCACTTTCGCATAGCCCCTCTGATCATTGGATTGACCATTGTTGCATTGGGCACCTCCGCCCCCGAAATTTTTATTTCTATTATGTCAGTGACACAAGGAAACCCTGGATTGGCCATTGGTAATGCATTGGGCTCCAACATTGCCAACATTGGCTTGGTGTTAGGTGTGGCCGCATTATGCCGACCCATGCAAGTACACTCCACTACTTTGCGACGCGAATATCCCATTTTATTTTTAATCATGCTCATTACCTGGGGATTGCTATTGGATGGTTCTTTGGATCCAATCGATGGAATCATTTTATTAATCTGTTTGATTGGATTTTTCATTTGGCTGGTTTGGTTAGCCACTCGTAAAGTCACCCCACAAGATCCTCTGCGTCAAGAATTTGAACGAGAATTGCAGCATACTTTACCAATTAAATCCGCGATTGCTTTTTTCATCTTGGGATTGATATTACTGCCGATCAGCTCTCATATTTTGGTCTTTAGTGCAGTCAACATCGCCAGTCAACTGGGGGTCAGTGATGTGGTAATTGGGCTCACCATCGTCGCCATTGGCACCAGCTTACCAGAAATGGCTGCTTCACTGATAGGCAGTCTGAAAGGCGAACATGATTTGGCCATTGGCAATATCCTAGGCTCTAACATGTTTAATTTATTGGCGGTGCTTGCCATTCCAGGGTTATTACAATCGGTCCCATTAGCCAGCAGTGTGTTATCACGTGACATGCCCATCATGTTTGGATTGACCATTGTTTTATTTTTAGTGGCCTATGGTTTTCGTGGTCCAGGATGTATCAATCGTTGGGAAGGCGCTTTACTCCTAACTTGCTACGGTGCGTATTTAACATGGATAGTCATCGCAGCGATTCATTAAAAAGCCCGGTTGGAAATTGCCAAGGCGTGGTCAACAGTGTCACGATCGCTTGCGTCTGATTGGCTGCACGTAAAAATAAGGTGACCGTAAGTGGCGACAGACTCGTCGATACCAATTTCCAACGCACTTGCAAAGTTTGCTCATCAACCGATGTGATTGTCGCGGTAGACAACCATCGAAACAACCCCCACACCCCTTCAAAAGTTGGGCTGTGCACCCAATGTTCATTAAGCAACCGACCACTCATCAATGTCAGCCTCGGCGTGCCTTGCGGTGGCCAGCGCAACGTTTGCCATTGTTGTGGTTCATTTTGATAGCGCCCTTGTTGCTGACCATGCACCCAGCGTAATTCTTGTAACTGTGGATGAGGAGTCGGTAAGATTTCCAAATTCAAGTGTGGTCTGGATGTTTGAGTGCTAAAAAACAGCTCTCGGATTTGCTTCAATTGGTGCATCAACAAACGCCACTGTGAACTCACCGGTAGCAGCGATTGAATAGGCAGATAGTATTGTTGATAAAATTGCCAGACAAGCCCCGCCTCCGGTTGCAAAAACTGAGTCAATTGTTTCAAAGATATCTCTGATGCCTGCCCCAAGGTGGCTGCCGAAAAAGGAAATCGATTGGCCATCGTTTGTTGATAAACATTCACCACATCGACCTGCCATCGACGGTCGATAAATTGTTGCACGTGTTGCATCACCCACTGTTGCACCTGATCGATGGGTTTAGCCAATACGGCATACAAAATCGATTGTGCATCTGTCTTAGCAACCGATTGCGTCAATGTCATCAATTGTTGCCGTGCTTGTTGCCAAGGCAAAGGTTGCGCATTGCTCTGCCATTGTCGCAAAGTCTGCAAAGCAAATTCACCAGGCTGCGGATGAGCACGCCATTGTCTGACAAAGTCAATCACTGGCTGCAAAAGTTGCGCGTACGCTGCTTGCCATTGCTGTGCTTGCTGCAACGACTCAATCAGAGCTTGCCAAACCATCATCGACTGTTGCCACTGTTCTACCAACCACTGATCCCATACCGACTTGGATTGTTTGTGCAACTGATTGA
>WLWR01000018.1 GCA_012103495.1 Legionellales bacterium | reverse complement strand
TCATTATCTACTGTGGGTGCTGATGTTTTTGAGCCTAGATATTTATCGTCAAAGGTATCTACAAACCCTTCTGCTGATGCTGCACTAGTCGCTGCTGATGTAGCACTTATTGCTGCATTTGCGGCACTACTTATACCTAGCGCAGCGATTGCTAAAGTTGTGGTTGTTAACTTCATTATGACTACCTATCTCAAATAAAAATCATTTAATATCCAATCACTTTTTCTTGAAGTAAAAAGCGATAGCACTACAAGCACTCATCCCATGAGGATAACCATTTTAATCTATTCAGTAGCAACTCACCATAGTTGATACGAATAACCATCTTTGACGCGAAAGTGCTCACATAGCTCGCGGTACTTCTTCAGCACAACCCTCGGAAATTTAAAATATTGGTGAATAGATAGTCTATTCATTGATTTGTTTTAGAAATAACTGTTTGATAATACATCCAGACGATGCAAGATTATAACCTGAAATAAAAAAACTCCTACTGCAAAAAAGCATCGCAGTAGGAGTTAAAAGCTAGCTTAATTTATATTGCTATTAAGCTAAATCGCCTTCCCAACGGAAGCCTACGTAGAAACCATGGTAACCGAAGTTGTTCAAATCACCAGGGATACCTAAACCAATTGGCACTGCAGGACTAGTCGTCAATCCAGCAGGAATGCCATCAACTGCGGCTATACTGTCGCTTGTTAGCTGTGCAGAAACTGCAGTTGGGTTCAACATTGATTGTTGATAAGCTGCCCATTGATATCCACCTTCGAAGATCAAATCACCAGAAGCCAATGGATAAGCATATTCAATACCTAATTTTGCTTCCAGAGCAACCGCCAACGTTCTAGTACGGGCACTTGGGATCACAACATCCAAATTTTGTGTCGTAGTTCTCACAAAATTTTGCGAACCTACAGGCGCTTGATCAATATAGAAATTACCTCGGGCAGTCCCTTTGCGTACACGCGTGTCCGCAGCTAAGACAGCAATTGCACCTTTACCCACTAATGAGAAATTAGACTCACCAAATGTGTAAAAAGCATCTACCCCAACACGAGGCCCAATTCCATTAAATTTTTGCTCAAAACTGGCAGAACTACTATAAGTACGTTGAACATCAGTATCAACATTATTAACTATCTGAGTCACTGTTGCCATCGCCGTAGTATCGTAGTGAGTGCGATTACGTTTGATAGAGGCATATTGCAAACCGGCATGAAATCGAGTACTTACTCGCTCACCCCAATGTGCCAATTGACCAAACTCTAAATTCACCGCATTAAATGTGGATTTAACTCGCTCCGCAGAGAAGAAAGGTCCTGGACCAAATCCAAACGCCTCACCAACACCTGGGTCATCAAGAGCTATTAATGGATTGTTGAATGGAACTACATTTCGACGACTGGCTTTTGAAAAATAAGTCCAGTTGGCGGTAATGTCATTACCAGTACCAAAATGGTAGCCGCCTTCGATTCGGAAACCGGATGCCCAGCGTGATTGAGAATTGAGATCAGAATAGAGTTGATCTCCTGTTGGTTGAACGTAGATGTACTGAGCACCTACATGCCAGCCTCGTTGTTCGCAAGGTACGGTTACATTTTCGCCGACACACTCAGGTGCATACATAGCGGCATTAGCAACACTACTTACGCCCAAAGCGGCAATGGCTAAAGTAATGGTTTTTAACTTCATGTTATTTTCCCCTAAGTTTTTCTTATTAACAGATCAACTCCAAGATCATACTGCGACTTAGAGAGGCCGCTCTTCCCTTCATCTGGAAAAGTAACCTGCGGCTAAGAGTACCAAAAAAAATTAGAATAGCCAACAAATTATGATTTTTTTTTTAATTTATTTGCACATGTCTATTTTTTCGTATCTTTCGCCGTACTCACTCACCGTATTCACCCCAAAAAAAACATATTTTGAAACAGTGAATTACTTCGCTTTCGACATATTTTTCACCAACCACAGCACTTAAAATTTTAAGTATTATGGTTGGTGAAAAAAGTTGTGAAATATTTTCTATTTTATAGGATTTGCACGCTCATCATGCAACGAATGGAATGGTTACACCCATTCGCCTTGCCAACGCAATCCAATATAAAATCCATGATACCCAAAATTATTTCGCTCTCCAAACACAGTTCCCCCAAGAGCAGGTGTTTGCGCTAAACCAGGCGTTTGAGTCAAATTAGGATACTGCAAAACTTGTAAGTAACTTACCCACTGATATCCTCCTTGAATCGATAAATAGCCTGTAGACAATTCGAATATATATTCCGCACCCAACCGCCATTCAAAGACTGGCGTTACCACTTCCGTATTAGACCGAATAGGACCTATGGCGATAATTTCCCCATCTTCACCAAACAAAGTATTCACACCATTCAATCTGGATTCTCCAAATAGTAACCCAACATTCGCTTGCCCAATTAAAGTCAATCCACTTGCGCCAATAGAGTAATTTAAATCCGCGCCCAACCGAGGACCAAAGCCATTGAAACGCTGACTATATCGATATTGTTGAGCAAAGAAACTACGGCCGCGACTGATATGAGTGTAATTTAAATCGGTGTGGAATCGAACTTCAACAAACTCTCCCCAGTGCGATGTTTGACCAAATTCTAAATTAATACTGTGCAATCGATCATCAACCCGTTCTCTAGAAAATGGATCAGGCAATAAAGCCGCTGCCTCTGGCACAACAATGCGTTTAGTATCACTTTTAAAAAAGGTCCAATTTGCAGTTAAATCACTGTCATTGCCAAAGTGGTATCCAAAGGCAAGAAAAAATCCATCCCCGAATGTAGCATTCTGATTCAGACTGCTAAATAATTGATCCCCTGTCGGTTGCACATATAAATAACGACCCGTGACATGCAATCCCTCAAATGGGCACTCCAGCATAACGGATTCTTCTTCACACCCCGCATAATAACCAGCAGCCTGTGCCAACGAACTAAAGCAACAAACCGTTGCCATTGCTAAAAAGGTTTTAGATAGAAAGTTCATAAATTATGGATTATTGTCATTTTTGTGGACGCAAGCTTAACAAAAAAATCTTGCCACGCCAATGGAACGATGCGGATGAGATAAATGGGAGAGAAGGGAAATTATGAGACTTGGTTAAACATTGCTGCCTGCCCTTTTGGTTGCCCGCCATCAGGACAGACGCGCAGCAAATGTTCATCCAACTGATCTATTGATAAGATAACCACGGGGAGGTCACCTTATTAACGCTTACTCTAGCACCGGCGGCGGCACACTCTTCGAAAAACAACCTGAGCGGCCTCAACACCACGAAAGATTATCCCCGATTACCTGATTTTAAGTCAAGTGAAAATTTGTTGAGTTCACTGAAGCAGTTAACGCCATAATACCCAGTAACTTATTGAAAAAAAACAAAACCCCAAGATGAGGTTTTCTTCACCACCAAACAAGGACATCCACACCAAACTTTGTTACACTCGCGGCCTGATTTTGTTGTTTATAACCAACCCAGTGGCTTCATTAACATGCCCAACACCTTCTATTTACGTAAACCCGATGATTGGCATTGTCATTTTCGTCAGGGTGAATTTCTAAAGCGCACGGTGAATGACACCGCATCTCAATTCGCACGCGCCATTATCATGCCCAATTTACAACCGCCTATCACAACCGTTGATCAAGCCCTCACTTATCGACAACAAATTTTGGCAGTGTTAAACCCAACAATTGATTTTACCCCTTTGATGACCTTATATTTAACTGATCAAACCACCCCTGCATTGATCGAACAAGCAGCGAAATCTCCTCATATTTACGCTTGTAAATTATATCCAGCTGGCGCTACAACCCATTCGGCGGCTGGGGTCACTGATTTTTCCCAATTACGCCCTGTTTTTGCCGCCATGCAAACCATGGATTTGCCATTGCTAATTCATGGTGAAACCACCCACTCAGCCGTCGATATTTTTGATCGCGAACGTCAATTTATCGAACAATATTTAGTTGAGATATTAACGGATTTTCCTAATTTACGTATTGTACTGGAACATATTTCCACAGCATTTGCCGCAGAATTCATCCGACAAGCCCCGGCCCACGTTGCGGCAACCATTACCGCTCATCATCTCTGGCTCAACCGAAATGATTTATTAGTAAGTGGCATCAAACCACATCATTATTGCTTACCAATTGTCAAACGCGCTAAAGATCAACAAGCACTCATTGACGCGGCAACCAGTGGCAATCCTAAATTTTTTCTCGGCACCGACAGTGCGCCACACACACAATCAACCAAAGAATCGGCCTGTGGTTGTGCAGGAATCTACACCGCGTGGAATGCTTTGCCATTGTACGCACAAATCTTTGACCAAGCGCAAGCTTTGGATCGCTTGGAAAATTTCGCCAGTTGCTTTGGCGCGCAATTTTATCAATTGCCGCTCAATACAACAACGATTGGGTTAACCCGACAATCACAAACCATCCCCAAACAACTTACCTTTGGAGCACAGTCAGTAATTCCTTTTATGGCAGGGGAAACCTTAAATTGGCAAGTCATCCCTTCAATGGCCACATCATGACAGAAATTCTTCAACTCAATAAACGTTTTCGTGGTTTTTTACCTGTCGTCGTTGACGTAGAAACAGGTGGGCTAAATCCACAAACTGACGCCCTGCTGGAAATTGCCGCAGTATTATTGGATTTAGATGAACAAGGGCGACTTGTGGTTGGGCAAACCCATGCGTTTCACGTACAACCATTCTCCGGTGCTCATTTAGATCCAGCCGCCCTAGCCTTTAATAAAATAGATCCTGACCACCCTTTTCGCTTTGCTTTACCTGAGACCGAAGTATTACCAAAATTATTTAAACCTATTCGAACCGCTTTGGATGCTTATCATTGTCAACGAGCGGTATTGGTTGGGCACAATGCTTGGTTCGATTTACTTTTTTTAAAAGCCGCTATTGCGCGAGCAAATATCACACGCCATCCTTTTCATGCCTTTACTTGCTTTGACACGGCCAGTTTAGCAGGGCTCACATTAGGACAAACGGTCTTAATCAAAGCAGCCGTAGCCGCAGGCATTGAGTTTGATCAAGAAGAAGCACACTCTGCCATTTACGATGCGCAAAAAACTGCTGAACTATTTTGTTATATCGTTAATCACACCAAAGTATTGACTTGAAGATTATTGTTAGGTGTCCAAGTCTATTAGACTACCTCATCAAAGCCTGGCTCCTCTCCACTGGAGGATTAAAGTACTATTCCGGGAGGCATGCCAACTGTGAATGCTGTTCGCAACTTCCAATGCGGTAAACCGTTTCTCTCAAGTGGTTATCATCAATCAGTTAATGCCATTCAACGCCTTAGGAAGCTGATAATTTCCTTGAGAAGAATCACCAGAAAAATCTTCAAACAGCCCTTCTTCCTCACATTTACATGCACAGTAATGTAAAATATCGGCTAAAGTACCTTTAGGATTGAGATCGGACTTAATTTCTTCTCGGATAAAAATGAAAGCCTCGGATAAATCCGCAAAGCTTTCTCTTTTATTTCTAGCTAGAAAGCATTCTACCGCCGAAGTGTGATGTTTTCTGATATTTGCAAACTTTGAAAGAAAATTAAAGCTATCAAAAATATTTGAACTACCACCACTTTTTCTTTTAATATAAATTCTTTCCAACAGCTCGCAGAGAAAAGATACAGGCTGTTCTTTATTAAATGTTATGTCACTGTAGGCTGAGTATTTAGTTTCAAATTCTTCACAAATGTTAAGAGGTTGGGAAGCAAAAGATTCTGTCTGATGTGTTTCATCAATTTTCTTATCATCTTCGCTGTCACTTATACCAAGCTCAAGACACTTCAATGTTGTACTTTCTTTGGACACCTCAGTGATTTCGGGGATGTCTTGGTTCGTAATGTTATTTCCGGCAAAGAGAATCGTGTGAACCTGACTGTTTTCATTTTCATTTATTGCGCGCAGGATGATCAATAAGCCTACAACACTAATTTGATTTCCCTTAAGGTCAAGCGTTTTCAGTACTGTATTTTCTCTGAGCCCGTCAGCGATTTGATCAAGCCCTGTGTCGCCAATTCGATTATTAGAAAGATCAAGATATTCCAGTTGATTTCCTACGCGAAGGATGCTTTTTGAACCTACACCACTAATTTGATTTCCCGCAAGGTAAAGCATTTTCAGTACTGTATTTCCTATGAGCTCGTCAGCGATTTGATCAAGCCCTGTGTCGCCAATTCGATTATTAGAAAGATTAAGATATTCCAGTTGATTTCCTGCGCGAAGGATGGTCGCTGAACCTACACCACTAATTTGATTATTAGAAATAACAAGAGACTTCAGTTGATTTCCTGTGTAAAAGATGATACCTAAATGTTCATCCTCAATTCGATTACTAGAAATATCAAGATACTTCACTTTTGTATTTTCTTTGAACGCCTCAGCGATTTCGCTGGTACCTCCGCTCGTAATCTTATTTCTGGCAAACAAAATCGCGTAAACCTGACTGTTTTCATTTTCATTTTCATTTATTGCGCGCAGGATGGCCGCTAAACCTACACCACTAATTTGATTTCCCTCAAAGAAAGCTATTTGCTGTGTTTTATCTTTGTTAGTTTTGAGTTTATTAGCGATTAGAATAACCTTTGCGTCGTCAATTTTAGCATGAGAAAAATCAAACTTCTGCCTGAGAGACATATTTAAAAACCTCTTATAAATTAATTATTGCAGATTATACCTTATATTTACTTAGGTAAATCTTAAATATAGGGCAAAATCATCTAACCGACTTTCCGCACCCAAATTTAAGAATAAATTTTCTGATAAATATTCGTGTTCGTTTCCTAAGTTAAGCAGCTATAGGTAACAAATACGACAGGTTGAAGTAGCAAGGTTACACTGCTCCCACACACCACCGAAGCGTGCATATTTCAAAATCCGGTAGTGGCACCGTGTGGGTTCGAGTCCCACCCTCGGTACCATTACAGCACTTTCCTAAAATAATGATCTAATCCCCTGCATGTTTAAACCACCCTATCAAATCAGATTGAGCGACGACTTGAAATAACGAAAACAGCCAGAGATTTTCTGTTGGACTTTGGTCATACGCAAATCATTCTCCCCCGGCTTCTTTGTTGAAATTGAACAAAGAGCCAGCACGGATGGGCAATCCCACTTGTTGAGTAAAATAATTCTCCAGGCGTGCGTAAGGCAACAATTGATATTGAGAAAAATAGACCGAATTAGCTTTGGTGTTTACCCCATACTGGATAGGACGTTTCGCATGGGCGGGGAATGGTGCAACATAGCGTTTGCCCTGCGCATCAACCAATACTTGAGCGCGGTATTCGGTGACGCAAAGCGTCACTTCAAAATCAACCACTTGTCTGGCCTCAAATCCCCTATCGGTATAGTGACCTTTGGGCAAAGTACGGCGGTCAATTTTCAACCTCTCAATGATACCTGGGTCGCTGACCGGTTTGAGTTATTTCCCGATTCGTCCGGGTTGTCCACCTGGCTTTCGATTGGATTTTTTACCCGACGGGTTTGAGTTGTTTCGATGGGAGTCGGATGAGGGTGGCTTGCTCGAGCGAGTCTTGTTCGCATCTTCAAGTGGAATGGGTATAGTCACCACAATTCAGCGAAAAGCCAGCTTTGGTGAATAATTACATTAAAGCAAGATAAAGCAACAAAAACAGGCATTAGTTACCAACGGAAAAAAGCAGGATGGGATCATCAATATCTGTTGAAGGTATTACAACTGGGAGCAAAACAATGAAGTGAAAATTGAATCAATTCAGTGCAATTGCCATGCTGTTCACCGCTTGAAGTAAACGGCATCTTGCGATTTTTTAATTGAAAAAATCGCAAGATGCCACCCACCGCAGACTGAAAATTCGCAGCTTCAAATACGATGGGTATGGTTACAACAATTATTACAATTGTTCCGCATGACCCGATAAATAATCCGCCACACCCGCAGGAGATGCAGTCATACCTTTATCACCTTTTTGCCAACCTGCGGGACACACTTCTCCGTGTTGTTCGTGGAATTGCACAGCATCAATCAACCGCAGTAATTCATCCACATTTCGGCCAATGGGTAAATCATTAACAATCTGAGCCCGTATAATACCTTGGGAATCAATAACAAACGCACCCCGAAAAGCCACCTTGGCTTCTGGGTGTTCCACGCCATACGCTTGACAAACAGTGTGGGCCACATCCGCTGCCAAAGTGTATTGCACCGGACCGATGCCACCCTGTTTGACTGGTGTATTACGATAAGCTAAATGGGTAAATTGTGAATCGATTGATACTGCAATCACCTCGGTTTTGCGTTCTTTAAATGCTGCAATGCGTTTATCCAACGCAATCAATTCAGAAGGACATACAAAAGTAAAATCCAATGGGTAAAAGAAAACAATACTGTGTTTGCCTTCAGTTGCCTGGGAAAAATTAAATTGATCTTTAATTTCACCATTGCTCAACACAGCAGGCACGGTAAAATCTGGGGCACGACGTCCAACTAAAATACTCATAATTAGGTTTCTCCTCGGTTCATTTTCAAATATGATTAAAAGTTACTGCTTAGTCACAACTTGCGCTAACATTTTTTGCAATTCACCACTTTCAAATAGCTCGACAATAATATCAGAACCACCAATTAATTCCCCTTGGATATACAATTGTGGAAACGTTGGCCAATCAGCATAGTGTGGCAATGTTTGCCGAATATCTGGGTTTGCCAGAATATCTACATACGCAAATTTAGCATCGCATTGCTCCAAAGCTTGCACCGCACGTGCTGAAAAGCCACATTGAGGCATGTCTGGACTGCCTTTCATATATAAAATAATCGGATGTTCAGCTATTTGTTGTTTAATCCGCTCTAATGTATCCATGAATCACCTTCACTATGTAAAACAATTGTGAGATGAGTATATACTCATCTCGCTTCAAGATACCACCCAATGCACACTTAAAATGTCACCTAAAATTTGATTGCTGACGGTCAGTAGAGTTCGCCTCTTGAGGTGGAATGGGTATATAAGGCCAATTCCTTTATTTTCAACCACTTTACACAAGAGGTTGCGTTCACTGTGTGGTCTCACTACACTTGGCGACGACGCGATCACCTAATAATTAAATTATCTAAGGAGCCTTTGTTATGAGTTTTGCATTACCTGAATTACCTTACGCAAAAGATGCGTTAAACCCACATATTTCAGCAGAAACATTGGAATACCATTATGGGAAACATCATAAAACCTACGTGGACAATTTAAATAAATTGATCCCGGGGACTGAATTTGAAAACCACTCCCTAGAAGATATTATTAAAAAATCCTCAGGTGGATTGTTTAATAATGCCGCGCAAGTGTGGAATCATACTTTCTACTGGCATTGCTTGGCACCACAAGGCGGCGGTACACCCGGTGGAGAACTTGCGCAAGCCATCGATCATCACTTTGGTTCATTTGAACAATTCAAACAACAATTTAACGATACCGCGATCAAAACATTTGGTTCTGGTTGGGCTTGGTTGGTCAAACAAAAAGATGACTCTTTGGCCATAGTCAGCACTTCCAATGCTGGCACACCGATGACCGAAGGCCAACAAGCCTTACTCACCTGCGATGTGTGGGAACATGCTTATTATATTGATTATCGCAATGCACGCCCTAAATACATGGAAGCTTTTTGGCAATTGGTCAATTGGGAATTCGTCGCAAACAATTTAGAACAATAATTTTTCCATTCACATCTGGGTTGGAGCGGTTCGTCAATAGCTCCAACCTTCTCTAATACATAGAAAATTAGTAACCATAACCCATCGTACTTGAAGCTAGGTTTTCACCGAGATTTAAAGTGATGACAATCGAATCGCTACACTTATTTTAATTGGCGCTGTCTTCTTACTTCAAAACAGGCAATGCCAGTAGCAACCGAAACATTCAAACTGGCAACACTCCCTTGCATAGGAATGCACACCAATTCATCGCACCGTTCACGGGTCAGTCGTCTCAATCCCGAGCCTTCCGCTCCCATCACCCAAGCAATAGCAGTGGTCGTATCTAATTGATAAAACGATTGTGAAGCTTCACTAGCAAATCCGTAAACCCAAATTCCTTGTTGTTTAATCCATTCGATCGTTTGACTTAAATTTGGTACTTGAATAAACGGTACTTGCTCGGCAGCACCGCATGCTACTTTTCTCACAGTAGCGGTTAATCCCACCGCTTTGGCTTTTGGCGCAATCACTGCATGAACCCCGGCGGCATCGGCTGATCGCAAGCACGCACCTAAATTATGAGGATCAGTCACCCCGTCCAGTAACAATAAAAAAGCCGGCTCATCCAACGATTCTAATAATCTTGGCAAGTCTTCAGCCCCCCATTCAGGCAAGGCTTCACATACCGCAACCACACCTTGATGCAATATATTTGGAAACTTGCGATCCAATGTTTGTTTGGCTAACCATACGATGGGAATATTTTGTTGTTGAGCATGCTCAGTTAACTGTTGCATTCGTCGATCTTGACGCTCCTGTTGACACAGCAATTGCACGATAGGCGATGGTGTTTGCGTCAACAATGCCAAGACCGCATGCATCCCATAAACAATCGGTTTTTCCATCATTTCTTACTCAAGGTTCTGCACTTGTTCGCGCATTTGTTCGATTAATACTTTCATTTCAATACTGGCTTGGGTTACCAGTGTGTGCAAAGCTTTGGCCCCCAACGTGTTGGCTTCCCGATTTAATTCTTGCAATAAGAAATCCAATCGGCGACCACATACTTGTCCTTGTTCCAAAGTTTGTCGCATCTGGGCAAGGTGAATCGTCAACCGCTCCAATTCTTCGGCGAGATCCATTTTATTGGCTAACATCACCATTTCCTGTTCCAAGCGATTAGCATCCAAGGTAATCTTTGCTTGTTTCAATCGTTCTTGTATTTTTTCACGCTGCAAAAGCAACTCACGTGCTTGCACTTGTTGCGCCTGGGTAATATGCCACTGCATTTTATCCATTCGCTCATAAATCATATTCGTTATTTCTTTGCCTTCTTGCGCTCTATTTTGGAGCAACTGGGTAAGCGCTTGTTGCAAACTTGTCAATATATCTTGCTGAATGGCTGGAATCAGGACTGTATTTTGAGTTACTACGCCTGGCCACTGTAAAATATCAATCGCACGCAGGGGGGCGGCATTCTCAGTCAACATCACCAACGAGCGACCAACCTGGTTCAGTGATTGCACCAATGAATTATTCAAGCTCAAACTCGATACTTGTTCATCGGTCACTTGCCAATTCAAAATTACATCGATTTTGCCTCGGGTCAGTGTTTGTTTCAAATCAGCGCGCACTTGCATTTCCAACTCACGCAAGACCTCTGGCAAACGAATGTTCATTTCCAAATATCGATGATTAACACTTTTAATTTCCCAAGTTGCCAATCCCCAATCAGCCTTCATTACATAGCGAGCAAAAGCAGTCATACTCTGAATCATAGATGTCTTTTATTCTTCACTGTTTCAGTATCGGCTAGTATACCTATCGTACTTGAAGATGCGAACTATATTCACGGTTGGAATAATATTTCAGATGGCATTCATAGTATTCAATTAGGTTGGCTCCATGGCCGCGATTTGTCGATTGACCGCAATAAGAGATCCCAACCAACCCAAACCAACACTCAAACCAATCAGCAACAAAGTGGTCGTCCAAGACAACCCTGTGAAATGATATTCTAAATAATAACTGTTCACCAAACGTTGCATAGGTGCATACAACCACCACAATAAACCCGTGACGAATCCCCAAGCGACCAAACCACCCAGCAATCCATACCATATACCACTGTATAAAAAAGGACGACGGACAAATCGATTGTGTGCCCCGATTAATTTACAAACAATAATTTCCTGGCGGCGATTTTGAGTCGCCAACCGAATAGTATTGCTGACAATCAACAGCACGGCCAATGACAATAATACCAACAAAGCGTTTACCGCTTGCTGCGCCACGTTAACGATGTAATTCAACCGTTGCAACCATTGCATATCCAATTTAGCAGATGCCACGTAAGGCAATTGCTGTAAGGATTGACTAAACGATTGCAGACGATCTTGCTGAATCACCTCAGGGGCGGGCGTCACTTCAATCACTCCCGGCAATGGATTATTCGGTAACGTTTGCAAAATGTCACTCAATCCCGTTTCACGCTGCAAATCCTCCAATCCTTGTTCCGGAGAAATATAATGGAAATTGGCAACAGCAACATCGATTTGCAACGCTTGGAAAATTTCATTCAATTCTGTTTCCGTTAAAGACGATTCCAAAAACAAATTCACCTGACCTCTATGATCCAAGTTGGTAGTCAGCATTTGTGCGTTTTGTACCAGAACAAACAGCACCAGTGGTAAACACAATGCAATACCAATCACCCCAATTGTCATCAAACTGGCCAATGGCGCACGCCACAATCGCCGCCAACTGAATCCAGCCGCTTGGATATGGCGGGTTAAAAAACCAAACAATGAATAATATTGTCGCTTGGAAGGTTGAGACATTCGTTGAGAAGATGCTAAGCGCCCCATGATGTTAACCTCCCTTGTTGTAAAGTTAGAATGCGATGTTTTTTAGCCGCGATTAAACCCAAGTCGTGACTAGCGATTAACACCGTCACCCCAACCTGATTGAATTGCTCAAACAAATCCATAATTTCCGAGGACAATTGAGGATCCAAATTGCCGGTGGGTTCATCGGCCAATAAAATATTAGGTTTGTGCACCACCGCGCGAGCAATACCCACTCGTTGTTGCTCACCGCAAGACAGTGCATCAGGAAAAGTTTTTTCTTTATGCAATAAATTCACTTTATCTAAGGCAGCTCGCACCCGGCGTCCAATCTCTGATTGGCGATAACCAACGATGCGCAATGGTAATGCAACGTTATCAAACACACTGCGATCCATCAATAAATGCGGATCTTGAAAAATAATTCCCATACAACGTCGTAACCAAGGTGCTTGCTGTTTAGTCAACCGCACCAAATTGTGTTGATTAACAATCACCTGTCCTTGACTGGGGCGCTCGATCAAGGCGATTAATTTTAATAAAGTGCTTTTTCCCGCACCAGAATGACCGGTGAGAAATGCCATTTCTCCCGTATCCAATTCAAAACTCACCTGCGTCAATGCTTCCTGCCCACTGGGGTAACGCTTACTAACATTGTTAAATTCAATCATGATATTCGATACCTTACCCATATCCACTCAATGAAATGGCCTGTATTTTACCTTGTGTGGGAGAACAGTGAAATAGCTACAATCAGTCTATTGCTTACGGACACTTAAAAATGACATGGTCATTCGAGAATTTTTTTCATGAAAAACGCCGCAAGATGCCATCCAATGTGCGCTTAAAATTCGCAGCTGCAAGTACGATGGGTATATAATGAAACTGGACAAGTATCAGGAATTATTGGAATTTCTTTTGATATTTCGATTGTGCGAATTTTATCATAAGTCATAATTTACAAGCAATCTCAACCTTTCCAAGGCAAACTTGCCCTCCCGATGCAAGAATGCCTGTGTTCATCAGAGCAATCCTCTAAATCCCACTTAACTAATGACTTAATCCCATTGATCTTGAATTATCACTCCCCTTCAAGATACGAGCCCTATTGACGGTTGGCATCAGGCCACCTCAATGGTACTTTGTTCACTATGCTAAAAATGTAGATACTACTAATTGCTGTGTATTATCGTCCACCCCGTGGTTACCAAATCCACCTGCAAAGTCAACCATTTTGATATCAGAGATTTTATTTATTTTAAATTAATGAGTAGTACGCTAATGAATGACAAAATAAGATTTTACTGTCACATCCTTGGCAATGCCATCCACATCAAAAAAATTCTTACCCAGTTATTAAAAGATCAGCACCCTATCAAAGGGTTGATTACCCAAGACCCCACATTGAGTCAATGGGCAAATGAACAAGCTATACAACCCATCACATCCATTGATCAATTAAATGCAACTGATTTTATTTTCTGTATGTTGGCAGGCGAAGATACAACCCCCATAGAGCTCAATAATCATCATTTGTTATTAGTTTCTGATTACAAAAAATTAATAGTCCATTGGAACGATACACAGCGCAACGACTATTTGGGTAAAACCATTATAGAGTTGATAGATTCACAAGCTCAAAAAAATCCTGATAACATTGCAGTAATTGCAGCACATCAATCCTTGCACTATGAAGCCCTAACTTATAAAGCATTGCAACATCGCACCAATCAATTGGCCCAATACCTAAGCAACTATGTCATAGCACCCCATCAAGCCATTGCTTTATGTGTTGATCGCGGTGTCAATATGATCACAGGAATACTGGGGATTATGAAAGCAGGCGCAGCATATGTCCCATTAAGTCCCGATTACCCACAAGAACGTTTGATGTTTATCGTAAATGACGCCCAACCCACACATTTGCTTATTGATGATCAACACATGGATTTATTTTCCAAGTGCAATATCAATAAAATCACCTTTTCTGAATTAAATCAGATTATTTCAACAGAAGAACTGTCATGCCCACAAACCCGTGTTGAACCTGATACATTGGCTTACATTATGTATACGTCTGGCTCAACAGGCTTACCTGGAGTCGGACTGCAAGGACCCCAAGGACCGCAAGGATTTCAGGGCTTCCAAGGCTTTCA
>WLWR01000240.1 GCA_012103495.1 Legionellales bacterium | reverse complement strand
AAAACTGCCCTCATCGATGCAACATTCAATCTTGTCACCAACCGAGGGCCCAATCCTCAAGCTTTCCATCAAACAATGATTAAGACACCCATTGCCCCCAGCCAAGTTAAAAAAATTATAGGTCGAACCGCCATTGTGCTAGGCACTCTTATAGCAATTGCTGCTGCCGCAACAATATTCACGGCAGCTCTGTCCTTCAGTGCCGCCGCGTTACCCTACATCATCGCCTCGATAGCCTGCCTATCATCCATCACAACACTGGGCGGATACCTATATCAAAAACCAAGCCAAAAAACATCATTGGCAACCAGCATGGCGAAATTAAGCGTAAGCTGTAATTCTGTTACGCCAACCGTGAAAATAATAGACCTAGACGCCCCGCAATTGACCATGCCAACCCCTTACTAATCCCCTCAAAACATAGCTTGCAAAAGATAAAGTGCTGTCATATAATCGGGACTTATGTCAAAATTTGAACAATTTGCTTGGAGAGCACGATTATGACTAATCAAATAAGGAATTTTGATAGTGGTCAAATACATTCACCGCTGTTTTACATCACCCCGGTAGCCCACGAATTAGCGGCGCAACCCCTTACCGAATGCAGCTATACCAATTGCATTATGGAACTAACCGAAGAAATCATCATCTTGGCGACAAAATTTCGTCCTCGCATTTATGCCAGTCATCGCAGCCGTCAATTGATCCGTACCTGCCGTCGTATTTTGCGTAAATGGGCGGACAAGCAACGTCAATTATTGCTCGATCAAGTTGAAATCACCATTTGTGATTATTTAAGAACACTCAAAAGTTTAGAGCGTATCACCAGCAGTTTAGAACGACGACTACCCTTTAACGCCTTAAGCGCAGATATCAACGCACTGCTTGAACCCAGAGTGAACCATCTTTTGCAAAACGATGCGATTCGTCAAGCAGAAACTGCTTTTTATGGCACGTTACGCAATCCAATTAAAATCCCCTTGGTGAATAAAATTAAATTATTACTACTGCAACACGCCCAACAAAACGTATAATCTTCTCATCTGTTGCCCCGCTGTGTCCAACAAGCACAGTGGGACATTTTTAACAGCGTTCCTTCTTCTTGATCAATCATCGCTGTTCATCCTCATCCACCACCATTTCGAATAAACATAACGTCACATCAAATTATGCTAGAATAGTCTTTTTTTTGCGCAAATTTGTGACGAAATTGCTTTATCGAACAATTATTGGCTGCCTATGTTGGGGAGCAAGTTTGGCTTATGCGGATCAGGTCACTTACGTCGTTCAAGGGATTGAGGACGAAGTACTGAAGAATATACAAGCCCGGTTGACGCTATCACTCACTCCGTTGGGAGAGCAACCAAACGCTACCGACATTAGCCAATGGTATCAACAAGCACCTGAACAAATCAAAATTGCCATGCAACCATTTGGTTATTTCCGCACGCTGGTAACCCCCCAATTGACTCAACTTCGCCCTGGACAATGGCAAGCAATATTCATTATCACTCCAGGTAGCAGATTACTCGTTAAAACAGTCAGCATTACCCTACAAGGACAAGGACAGTTTGACCCTAAATTCATGGATTGGAAACAAAACTTTCCCCTACAATCAGGCGATCCATTGATCACCGAAATCTACCAACAAACCAAACGTGATTTTTTTCGTATTGCCGAACGCCAAGGGTATTTATCTGCGAAGTTCACAACTGCGGAAATTCGTGTGGATCGATTGCAAAACACTGCAGACATCACCCTCAGCATAGACACCGGTTTACGTCATTACTATGGCCGGTTATCGTTTAACCAAACACCGTTTGATGACGCTTTCCTTCATCGCTTCGCCCCATTTCAGACAGGTACCACCTACGATCCACAGCAAGTACAAGCCTTCCAAACTCGACTCATCAACAGTGGTTATTTCAGCCAAGTGCAAGTGAATCCACAAATCGAAGAAGAACAAACCGACGTTCCCATTGACGTCACTCTCATACCAGCCAAATCCCAACTGTTCACCCTCGGTGGCGGTTACAGTACCGACACTGGCGTGCGTGGAACCTTTGGCTGGGATGTGTATCGCTTGAATGCAAAAGGGCATCAATTGCAAACATTGGTACAAGCCTCACAAGTTGAAAATAAT
>WLWR01000239.1 GCA_012103495.1 Legionellales bacterium | reverse complement strand
GCAATCGCCGAATCCAATACTTTTTTCACAATACCTGCCGCTTTTTGTCGGCTAAATTTTAATAAGCTCAACGCTTTTTCAACCGGCAATCCCCGAATTAAATTCACTGTCAACCGGCATTTCTGCGCTGACAAAGGTGCATTTCGTAATTTAGCTGCAACTTCCACCATTTACCTCACTTAGTCTTCTCATCGCCTTCATGCGTCTTAATCGAGCGAGTGACAGCAAATTCACCTAATTTGTGTCCTACCATATTCTCAGAAATCAACACCGGTACATGCTGCCGGCCATTGTGTACCGCGATCGTTAACCCAATCATTTCTGGAATGATGGTAGACCGTCGCGACCAAGTTTTAATCGGACGTCGATCACTGGTTTCGTTGGCTTGCTCAACTTTATTGAGCAAGTGAACATCTACAAATGGGCCTTTTTTTAATGAACGTGCCAAAATCAATTCCTCACTTAATCACTTTTTCTTACGTCGTCGTTTCACAATAAACTTATCAGTACGTTTATTGTTACGCGTCTTATAACCTTTAGTCGGCGTTCCCCATGGGGACACCGGATGACGTCCACCAGAAGTACGGCCTTCTCCACCCCCATGTGGGTGATCCACTGGATTCATCGCCACCCCACGAACCGTGGGTCGTTTACCACGCCAGCGGTTAGCTCCCGCTTTGCCTAGTGATCGTAAACCGTGTTCACTATTACCAACTTCACCAATGGTGGCGCGACATTCTAATAGAACTTTACGCATTTCACCAGAACGTAATTTCAAAGTGGCGTATCGTCCTTCTTTGGCTGCCAATTGGATCGATGCTCCCGCACTGCGAGCTAATTGGGCGCCTTTGCCGGGTCGTAATTCCACACAGTGGATCACCGTACCTACCGGGATATTGGCCAGCGGTAAACAATTCCCCACTTTAATTGCCGCATCGCTGCCTGAATACACTTCATCCCCAGCTTGCAAATCTTTGGGGGCAACAATGTAACGATATTCACCATCACAATATTTCAATAAAGCAATATGGGCCGTACGATACGGGTCATATTCCAACCGATCCACAACCGCAGGAATACCATCTTTACCTCGTTTAAAATCAATAATTCGATAAAGTTTTTTGTGACCACCACCTCGATGACGTACCGTGATTCGTCCGGTATTTCCACGACCACCGGTTTTTTTAAGCTTTTTGACGAGACCTTTATGAGGACGTCCTTTATGCAACCCTGGGGTTACAACTTTGACAACCCCTCTTCTGCCAGGGGAGGTTGGTTTGGTCTTTACAAGTGCCATAATTTACTACCCTTTATTCTGCGCCAATGAAATTGATGTCATGACCTTCGGTTAATGTCACGTAAGCTTTTTTCCAATCTTTACGTTGGCCTAGCTGATGACGAAATCGCTTGGTTTTGCCTTTGACATTGACCACACGTACTGCCACCACAGTCACATCAAACAAATGCTCTACAGCTTTTTTAATTTCCTGCTTGGTTGCATCTCTAGCAACTTTGAATACCAATTGATTGTGTTTTTCTGCAGTCATAGTGCTTTTTTCTGAGATATGTGGCGCTAACAACACCCGCATCAGTCGTTCATGAATCATGCTAAGCGCTCCTCTAATAATTTAACGGCAGCAACCGTCATTAATACTTTTTCATGACGCAACAGATTCACTGGGTCAAGCCCACACACATCAATGGTATCGACTTTGGGTAGGTTGCGTGCGCTTAAATATAAATTATCGGTTAACTCATCAACACAAATCAGTACATCTGTTAATTGAAGTTCCGTCAATCGAGCCAAGAGTGAGCGTGTTTTCATTTCATCCAGAGAGAATTCATCCACAATCAGTAAATCACCTCGTCGATAGAGTTCAGACAAAATAGAACGCAATGCACCTTGATACATTTTACGATTCACTTTTTGCTGATGATCACGTGGTTTCGCGGCAAAAGTAACCCCCCCTTTACGCCACAATGGGCTGCGAATGGTTCCCGCACGAGCACGGCCTGTACCTTTTTGACGCCATGGCTTTCGACCACCACCACGAACTTCAGAACGTGTTTTTTGCGCGCTATTGCCTGAACGAGCATTATTCATGAACGTTACAACGGCTTGATGGATCAAACCTTCGTTATA
>WLWR01000017.1 GCA_012103495.1 Legionellales bacterium | reverse complement strand
CAACAACAGCTAGTATTACATATTTTTTCCAAAATGTTGGAGAATATGCGGTTAGAAATAATGGACTTCACGGTGTTGGTTGTAACAACTGTGATAGTTGTGCTGAATTTACTGTAAACTATTATGATGCTCAACAAGCGCAACCAGTAATACCTTGTACAGAATGCCTTGGACCACTGTAATAAAAATATAAAATAAGTAATAATAACATATGGCGACTACACTAGAAATATCATACTTTAATTCCTTTTGGCTGAAGAGATTAAAAAACGCTACTCAATATCAAGAAAGATTACCAGATGGCGCGATTCATACGTGTCCAAAACTTCTTGCAAAGAGAGCCCTGCTTCTTCCCAATAATCGCTGTCACACCCATCGCTATCTGCATTTCTTTGTTCTGCATTTCTTTGTAAGATAGCCAAAGTCTCTAAAAATCTTTTAGTCTCCTGGGTACAACTACCAACAGCATTTTTCAACTGATCACAGAGATCACTCGAACTTGGTTGCTGAGATCCTACCGAAGGATTGTTATCGAATAGACCTGCCATAAAATGCTAAACCTTAAAATAATACTTATCTCGTGATACATTGTACGACGTCAAACTTAACGATTTATTAAGGAAGGCAAATATTACCTGCATTTATTACAAATGCCAAGAAACTATTACAAAATTCCGTTTATTATCCTCCGATCAGCTCCCTTAAACATCTTCAACAACCCAGTCTTTCTTGACTTTATGCACGATCACTTGCGTACCCGGTTCACGCGGAGTGCGAGTGGTATGATAGGCCAAAATCACTTCATCCGTTTCAATCAATGCGACGTGATATAAATACATTTGGGTGCCTTCGGTTAATTTATCCGCGGCGTACCCAACACCGGCACCCGCACCGGCGCCAGCGGTCGTGGTTGTTGCCACGATGGGAACAAATAAAGGCGCCGCTAAACCAAATGTCACCACCGATATCGCCGAAGCACCGATCACTCCAACCACCGCCCCCGTACCAGCCCCTGCCATCGCTCCGGTTTTCGTTCTTTTTTTCGGATGATAATCTTTTTGTTCCACCGGTTGGTATTGCAACACCGTACCACCGACTTTGTATTGATTGGCTTGACACCCCACCAAGAATAAACACAGAACCCATCCGTAATTAACAAACTTTGACATCACTGCTTACACCTCATTGAGCCGCATCGCTAAGCAACGCAGTATATCATTTTGCCAAACAAACCAGTTGATGGTGTTTTGATTAAAACTTAGGCCGCGGAATCCCATATCCTTGTTTTGACATACTTTCGATCATCTTCAACCGCACCTCTCCCCAGCGATCAGGGTCATAATTCAATACATAGATATTTTCATCGCGACAAGCCAGTGTTTCAAACGCTTTGCGCTTTGCCAATTCATGACCTTGGAAATTAAAATGAATTTCTCGATAGGCCATTTCTTCTTCGCTACCTTCGGCACCGCCAAATACTTTATCAATGGCAAGCCTGACCATTTTTTCAATCGTATTAAAAAATTTCCCCGTGGTCGTGATCCCATTGACCACCTCTTCGCCACGTGAGGTACTCAATCGATTGCCATAATCAACAATGGTATAAACATTTTCTGTCTTACCTGTCACAGGATCATGCTCTGGCTCGATTACAACACCTGGGATTTGTGGTGGAATTTCCGGCCACGCCAATTCCAAATGAAAATCCATCCAAGATCGCGACAAGATATCAAGCGCGTCTTGCAGATGCGTGCCTGTCAATCCCAACAAAGACTTTATTTGTTCATCACCGACTTGTGTTAAATCATTGGCGTGTGCTTGTAACAAAGCAGCGGCTTCTTGTTTGGCAACATCGGCCGCCGCATCAATATCCGCTCTTTGTTTGGCTAATGTATCAGACAGCGAAGTGAGTTCATCCAGTTCAGTGGGTTTATCAGATTCGGATTTGGACAAAACATTTCTCCTAACAGCATCGTTCGATCACATTATAGCGATTTATGTTCACAAACAGCCAAATAATTTATCACGATAGTAACGCAACTCTTCGATGGAATCTTGAATATCGGCCAATGCCAAATGCTTGGATTGTTTCGAAAAACCTTTATAAAGATCTGGTTTCCATCGACGCGCCAATTCTTTAAATGTACTAACGTCAATGTTGCGATAATGAAAATAAGCTTCCAATTCTGGCATGTATTTTTTCAAAAACAATCGATCCTGATGTACGCTGTTACCACACATCGGTGATTTATGAATAGGAACATATTGTTTTAAAAATTCCAACGTCGCTTGCTCGGCTTGTGACTCAGTCACATGGCTGGCATGCACACGCTCGACCAATCCAGAGGCTTGATGCTGCTGAGTACACCAATCTCCCATCGCCGCCAACAATGCATTGGATTGATGAATAGCCAACACAGGTCCTTGCGCAAGAATATTCAACTCACTGTCGGTAACAATGGTGGCCATCTCAATAATGCGTTCGCAAGTGATATCCAAGCCAGTCATTTCTAAATCAATCCAAATGAGATTGCGACTTGATGAACTCATGGTTTCTTCGCCTTTTCTATTAGCAACCCTGCGAATTTTAGCACCCAAGCCAACAAAACTCGATGTGAAATTGACCGGTGCAGGCCGACGATGCAAATTCTCTGGGCAAGTTAAATGGATTACGCTATTCTTGAACGGCTGTTTGGTAATTACACCGTTTTTACGAGCATCTGTGCTTAAAACCTTTGTACTGATCGGATTGAGAATCGCAAAAACATTGGAATAAATCAACAAGAAACAAATCATGCTGACTTTTATCTTACTCATTGTGGCATATTTAATCGGATCGTTTTCCACAGCGATTCTGGTATGTCGATTACGCGGATTGCCCGATCCCAGAACTCAAGGTTCACAAAATGCTGGCGCGACCAATGTATTGCGATTGGGGGGCAAATCCGCTGCTACTTGGGTACTGGTCGGTGATTTGGGCAAAGGCTTATTGGCGGTTGGACTGGCCCGGTTGTTAGGCGTCAGTGATTTAGCATTGGGGTTTGTCGGGCTGGCAGCCGTATTGGGCCATATTTTTCCTATCTTTTACCAACTCAAAGGTGGCAAAGGCGTCGCCACCGCTTTGGGCGCTATGATTGGGTTGAATGTCATTTTAGGCGCCGTGGTCGCTTTGATTTGGCTTGCGATAGCCAAATTTTCCCGTTACGCATCCGCCGCTTCACTCATTGCATTGTTGTGTGCTCCCTGGCTGAGTTTATTGATCACCAACAAACCCTATTTCATTCCGCTATTCATGATCAGTCTGCTGGTACTGTTGATGCATTGGAGTAACATTACTCGTCTCATTGAAGGCAGTGAGAGCAAGATTGATTCCAACCATGATAAAAACGATCCTTCTTAATCACACCCTCGATTCAATCAAATAATCGTGAAATGCTCGCCAGTTACGCCTGGTCAACGGATTGCTGGTGCAATAAGCTGCGTGCTGATGATCAATAAACCGATACCACAATTGTTCATCACGTCCGGTTGGAATCCCCAAGCGAGTGGTTCGAATGATATGAGTCGGATCATAACCTTGATCCGCAATATAAAATGTATCGCGCTGAAACGTTTGTTGATCCCATTCACGCACAGTCAACCCCAACGCTTTGCATAGCAATGTTTGACCAGCACATAAACGCTGCCACGGACGTTGACCGATGCCATTGGCCGGTGGATTCAAACGTTGCATGGTTGCCAACATCGCATCCGCAGCTGGATGATCGCGCCAAGGCACCGCCGATTTGATCAACACGGCATTTCCTTCGCCTTGTGCACTGATATTGAATGAGTCACCACCACGCGCATAATACATATAAATTGTACCGGCAGGCATAAACAGTGCTTTGCGTTTTTCGGTATACCCTAACGAGGCGTGACTGGCTTTTTCAGCTTGATAATAAGCTTCAGTTTCAATAATTTGGGCAGCCAACCATTGCGTTTGTTGGCGCACCCATAGAACTTTTCCCAATAATACTCGCGCTAATGATTGTGCATCTTGTTCAAAAAACACCGACGTTAGCATCGTTATTCTGTACGACTGACTCCACTGGCAATCGCCGCTTGTGCCACCGCATGAGACACTTTTTCACGCAAACGAGGATCCAATGGTTTGGGAATAATGTAATCAGGTCCAAAATGCAATGCTTCGGTTAACGAATACGCAGCCAATACTTGCTCAGGAACCGGCTCATGTGCCAATTGACGCAATGCCTCCACCGCAGCAATTTGCATGTCTTTATTAATGCAGGTCGCACGCACATCCAGCGCTCCGCGGAAAATGTAAGGAAAACACAAAACATTGTTGACTTGATTGGGGTAATCACTGCGTCCAGTTGCAATAATCACATCTTGACGCACTTGATGTGCTAACTCAGGACGAATTTCCGGATCAGGATTGGATAAAGCAAATACAATGGGTTTATCCGCCATCGATTGCAACATCGCTTCGGTGACCAAATCTGGTTTCGCAACACCAATAAATACATCGGCACCTTGCAAGACTTGCGCTAAATCTTGCGGTTGCTCATCTTGAGCAAATGCGAACTTATAAGTGTTCAAATCCGAGCGGGTAGTGCAAACCAGCCCTTTACTATCCAATAAATATAAATTTTCTTTTTTCGCACCCACATCCACCAACAAACGCATGGTGGCAATGCCTGCAGCGCCTGCACCGACACAAACAATTTTGCAATCACTTAATTGTTTGCCCTGCAACTCCACCGCATTTAATAAACCAGCGGCGACAATGATTGCGGTGCCATGTTGATCATCATGAAATACAGGAATGTCTAATTGATTGCGTAAAGCACGCTCAATTTCAAAACATTCCGGCGCTTTAATATCTTCTAAATTAATCCCACCAAAGGTTGGAGCAATGCGCTTAGCTGTATTGATAAAATCGGCAGGATCGTCAGCATCAATTTCAATGTCAAACACATCAATATCCGCAAACATTTTGAATAAGACGGCTTTGCCTTCCATCACGGGTTTGCCGGCCAATGCACCCACATTGCCCAAGCCGAGCACCGCCGACCCATTGGTCATGACCGCCACTAAATTGCCTTTGGAGGTATAACGATAAGCGCTGTTCGCATCTTGGGCAATCGCCAACACCGGTTGAGCAACGCCCGGCGTATAAGCCAGCGATAAATCTCTTTGTGATGCGGTTGGTTTGGTTAAGGCAATTCCCAATTTGCCAGGCTTGGGCTTCTCATGATAGTCAAGTGCGGCTTGACGTAATTCTTCATTATTTTTCAACAGCACAGCCCTCGAATTAATCGTTTTTTTGTTCAGTGTCTTTGACTTGGCTGTTGCGTGCTTGCCCATATCTCTTCCTAAATTTTTCCACTCGGCCAGCGGTATCCAACAATTTTTGCTTACCGGTATAAAATGGATGGCACTTAGCACACACTTCAATTTGCAACTCTTGATCACCTGTGGATCGGGTGGCAAATGTATTGCCACAACTGCAAGTTACCTTGGTTTCTGTATAAGTGGGATGAATATCTGCTTTCATACACGAATTACCTTTACCTAGAATAAGACATCAATCGCCAGCTACTAATTAGGTAACCGACCATAAAAAGAGGCGCCAATACTACCCGAGCCAATCTCACCGGTCAACGATTATTCATCAAACTCGGCAACCACCAACGTATGATCGGATGGCCGCTCCCAGCGACGGGGTTCTTTATCAATATAACAAGTGCGGCATTGGCTCACCAACGCTTGGCTAACCAAAATATGGTCGATGCGCAAACCACGATTGCGACGAAACGCCAGTTGTCGGTAATCCCACCAAGAAAAGCTGCGTTCAGCTTGATCAAACAAACGAAAACTGTCGACCAAACCCAATGCTAACCAATCGGCAAAGGTCTGACGTTCCGGCTCACTAACCAGAACGCTTCCCTCCCACGCCGCGGGATCGTGCACATCTTGATCCATCGGTGCGATATTAAAATCCCCTAACACCACCAAGCGTGGATGATGGGTTAACTGTTGCTGAATAAATTCTCCAACCTTAGCCAACCAATCCAATTTATAAGCAAACTTGGGAGAATCGATACTTTGGCCATTAGGCACGTATAAATTAATCACTCGCACATCGCCAATGCTCGCCACTAAAATGCGTCGTTGTGGATCGACGAGTGTTGGAATGTCGGTAAGCACCGCTTGTGCCGAGTGACGGCTGAGGATGGCTACCCCATTATAAGTTTTTTGGCCGGCATACACCACTTGATACCCTGCTTCGAGGATCGCTTGCTCCGGAAAATTTTCATTAGTGACTTTCAATTCTTGCAGCGCCAAAATATCCGGCTGTGCACTGTCCAACCAAGTGAGTACCTGTGGCAATCGTACTTTAATAGAATTCACATTCCACGTTGCAATTTTCATCACGTTTGCTCTGTTAGTGGGTTGAAGGGTAAATTTTCCTATAATTGTTCATAGAATCATAGAAAAAAATTAGGATCGTTTGCATGAATGATCCCCCCAAAAGTTTACATGGGCAATGGTCTTCCGGTTTAGCATTCACCCTGGCGGCAACAGCCGCTGCTGTGGGATTGGGAAATATTTGGAAATTCCCCTACATGGCAGGCGCTAACGGAGGTGGTGCATTTGTGTTGGTTTATTTGCTGTGTGTGATCCTCATCGGTATTCCTTTATTAATGGCGGAAATTACCCTTGGACGTCGTGGACGTCAAAATCCAGCATTTAGCATGCGTTACAATGCCATTACTGGACACCATAGCCGCCACTGGCAATGGGTGGGGGGCTTGATCATTGCCGCAGGATTTTTGATTGTCACTTATTACAGTGTCATCGCCGGTTGGGCGTTGGACTACGCGTATCAAGCTGCCTTGAACCATTTTGCCGACGCCTCCCCACAAGCCATTCAACAATTGTTCGCCAACTTGGTCAGCAATCCGTGGAAATTAATACTCTGGCATAGCTTTATTTTGATAGGGTCGACCATCGCCATTGGTTTGGGTGTTGAGCGTGGTTTGGAACGTTCAGTGTGGTTGATGTTTCCAACCATGTTGATACTGTTAATCATCATAGTCGGTTATGCCGCTTACATGGGTGACTTTCGCCAAGGATTTCAATTTTTATTCGCACCTGACTTTTCTAAATTAACCACTCAAGGTGTGTTGTTGGCGTTGGGTCAAGCATTTTTCACCTTGAGCATCGCCACTGGCAGCATCATGATGTACGGTGCTTATGTACCGACGCGGGTTTCGATTCCTCGAGTTTCTTGTTTCATCGCTGGCGCCGATACTTTAATAGCCCTTGTTTCCGGACTGGCAATCTTTCCCATCGTATTTGCTTATCATTTGGATCCAGCCCAAGGGCCCGGATTGATTTTTGAAACACTGCCGATTGCTTTTGGTCAAATGCCATTGGGACGTTTGGTGGGAACGTTGTTTTTTATTATGTTGGTGTTTGCCGCATTTACTTCGGTGATTTCATTGCTGGAACCAACCGTTGCCTTTTTGATTGAACGCTTTCGCTTACGCCGTACCATTGCCGCTGGTTTAACGTGTTTTACTGCTTGGTTTATTGGTTTGGGCACTGTTTTATCTTTCAATCATTGGCAGAATTTTGAAGTGCTTGATTTTAATTTTTTTGAATCCGTCGATTTTTTGACTGCCAATTTAATGTTACCGTTGGGTGGTTTGTGCATTTCAATTTTCATCGCCTGGCGGTTTAATCAAACCTCACTTGCGCACGAACTTCATTGGCGCCATCGATGGTCACTTATCATTTTACGAGGATTGCTGGGGATTTTATCACCCTTAGTGATTGTTTTGATTTTTGCACATGCGCTGTACAGCTAATTGTGTCAAAACTATCTTTTTTCATATCTTATTGAGGTGATAATAAAGTCACCTGATCTTTTGCTGTTGATTCATGATTCTCTTGTTTATATGATAAATAGAGTGCTACCAACAATAATGCCACTCCCCAAAATGCTGTCAAACCAACAGCAGTTGCTGTAAGAACGGTAAACACAGTCGTTCCTATTGCTGCCGCACTGGCTAAAGTTCCAGATCCTGCAGCCCACCATAAACCTAAACCGCCACTCCCCATCAAAAAAGCAAGACCTCCAGCAATTGGCTTCCATTTCACTTGACTTCGTTGAGATGAATCATGCTGATTTATGAGTTCATTAGCGCGCAACTCTGTAGCGATGGTTGACTTGAGTCCCTCTATTCCAGACTTATCTTTAGCTGAGACCTCTACGTACTCACTCATCGCCTGTAACTTCTTTTTTTCCCCAGATATGTATTTTATTAAAAAATCAAAACCGTTACCTGCATCAACACCACTCAAAATATCTTTTTCTGTAGAAATATCATTCTTCGTTATCACAAACATTAATTTAATACCTTCTTTTACTCGAGAAGATAATTGTTGTAATAAGGTTTCCATCTCTGCTTTACTCTTTTTAGCTTGCTCCTCTATTTCGGTTTTCTCGTCTTTAGTTTCGGTATCTATCCTTTTTTTAGCATCATCACACTCATCTCTTTTCTCATACTCTGCTTGATGACTCATCCCTGAATGGGTATGTTTAAAAGAAGAAAATGCCCTTAATTGTGTTGGGGTCATGCAAAACAGAACAACTTTAGCTTCTGTTAAACAACCCTGATAGATGCGATCACTCAATTGGGACGCCCGATTAAAATCATAATACTTGACCCTATACTCATTAGTAGGCTCGACTGATTGTATTTCCTGTTTAACCGTTCCTATTTTAGAAAATACAGCTCTAGTCGGTTGTTCAGTTGTCGTCTCCTCTCCAGAAGAGAAACCATCCCCCACTAGGCGATTAAAAACATTTGTTGTCCCGCTTTTAGGAAGCCCTAAGAGCACCACTTTAAATAATGAACTTTTACCACCCATCGTTAACGAAACCCCTATTAATTAACTCTTATCTTGTTAGTATGCCGATTTATTTGACTTATTCAACTGCTTTACTTCACATGATAGGCAAGTGACATTGGGAACCAAGTTTTTATTCATTATAAATGATTTTGAAAAAGCGGCGCAATCCGCATCCGACACACTGCGCATGCGAATACCAACACTACTGACTGTAATACATTTCAAATTCAATTGGATGGGTGGCCATGCGTAACTTGGTGACTTCTTCTTGTTTAACATTGATATAGCTGTCAATTAAATCATCGCTGAACACATCGCCTTGTAATAAAAATTCACGATCTTGATCCAAATGATCCAACGCTTCGGCCAAACTGGCGCAAACGGTTTGTACCTGTTGCAATTCAGATGCTGGCAATTCGTATAAGTTTTTATCGATTGCCGCGCCGGGTTCAATTTGATTGCGAATGCCATCCAAACCTGCCAACATCATCGCACTAAAAGCCAAGTAGGGATTGGCTAACGTATCGGGAAACCGAACTTCCAAACGCACCGCTTGTGGCGTATTGACATGCGGAATGCGGATCGATGCTGAACGGTTGCATGCAGAATAAGCCAACAACACCGGCGCTTCAAACCCAGGCACCAATCGCTTGTAACTGTTGGTGGATGGATTGGTAAACGCATTCAATGCTTTGGCATGTTTGATAATGCCACCGATGTAATACAATGCTTCTTTGGACAAACCTGCATATTCATCACCTTGAAAAATATTGCGTCCCTCTTTCGCCAACGATTGATGGCAATGCATGCCGCTGCCATTATCTCCAACAATGGGTTTGGGCATGAACGTTGCCGTCTTCCCATACAAATGCGCCACGTTGTGAATTACATATTTCATCACCAACACTTCATCTGCTTTGCGCACTAACGAATTAAATTTAGTCGAAACTTCATTTTGATTACTGGTCGCCACTTCGTGATGGTGCGCCTCCACTTCAATCCCCAGATTTTCCAAGTGCAAACAAATGGCTGAACGAATATCATGCGCCGAATCCACTGGCGGCACTGGGAAATATCCACCCTTGACCGCGGGACGATGACCGATGTTGCCTCCCTCAATGATTTTGTCGGAATTCCAAGCCGCTTCTTCTGAATCCACTTTATAAAAAGCACCGCTTAAATCGACTTTCCAGCGTACATCGTCAAAAATAAAAAACTCCGGCTCCGGGCCGCAATAAAACGTATCGGCAATCCCCGTCGAGCGTAAATAGGCTTCGGCTCGTTTTGCCAACGAACGTGGATCACGTCGATAAGGTTGCTGCGTCCCTGGGTCAATCACATCGCAGCGTAAAATGATGGTGGTATCATCACAAAAAGGATCCACCAACACCGTACTGGGATCCGGCAACAACAATAAATCGGATTGATGGATCCCTTGCCAACCCTTGACTGAAGATCCATCAAACATTTTACCGTGTTGTAACAATTCCTCATCCACCAGCGTCGCAGGCAGTGTCACATGTTGCTCTTTACCCAACGTATCGGTAAACCGCAAATCTGCAAACTTAGCTTCTACTTGTTTCACTAAGGCCAATACATCGTTTAGTGCCGACGAACTCATCACGCAACCTCCAGCAAAAAATAAATATTAGATAGGATAAACGCAGGCGATTATATACTTATCCTTCTGGTTTTTGCGAGCGATATCTCATGCAAACAAAAACAATTTCCACTTAGCTTCCACCCACTCTCAATAGTCATGGGGTTTACATTTTCATTCATTGTCCGTATAATAGCTCACTTTATTCGGTCTCAGACCCAATAACAACAATAACTAACTTCTGAGTGTTCACTCAAACCCACGAGTTAATTTATGATGTTATTGGCTAACAAAACTGTATTAAAATCAACACTTTATTTCTTATTTACCCTATTTACTATTCTCGCTTATCAAGCAATAACCCAAGTTTCCCATGCGAAAACCACCGCCCCTGTTGAGCAACGCATTAATAGCATGGTGAAAAAATTAAGTGCACAAGCACCCCAAATTGATCGAAAAGTCTTGCGTATGGCAGTCACCGCTTATAAAAACGCTCATCAAAAAGGCCAAGTGAAAAAGCCGCTGTTAACGGTGATCGATTATTCATTACCATCCAGTAAAAAGCGCATGTGGATTTTTGACATACACAACAACAAAGTGTCTTACTACACCCATGTCTCTCACGGCAAAAATTCTGGTGGCTTAAAGGCATCCAGTTTTTCCAATACCAATGGCAGTAAACAATCCAGCCTTGGTACATTCATTACCGCCGACACTTATCAGGGCGCCAATGGTTATTCACTCAATTTACACGGCTTAGAAAAAGGCATTAATGACAATGCTTATCAACGTCGTATCGTCATGCATGGCGCCGCTTATGCCAACGAATCGTTCATTAAAAAGAATGGTTACTTGGGTCGTAGCTGGGGATGTCCTGCCGTTGCCAGTCACTTGGCCAAACCGGTGATTAATAAAATCAAAGGCGGCTCTGTGGTCTTTGCTTACTACCCTAAACAAACATTTCTAGCTAAGTCAGCATTTATTCGTAGCACGCAATTAGTCTAATTGAAGATAAGTTGTAACTAAATGGGGCCGGAGTTGCCCCAAACTTAACAACAAGCCGACCGCGAGCAAGATTCGTATCTTGATATTCATTTCTGTTAGAATCGATTTTTTATCATAGGCTAGCAGTAACAATCCAGATGAACCTGACCTCTAATAGTCCATCGACTGAACAAAGAATTACTACCATCGATTTCATTCGTGGCATCGCCGTGCTTGGCATCTTATTATTGAACATTCAATTGTTTGCCATGGTAATGGCTGCATATGAAAACCCAACTACATTTGGGGATTTAACGGGATTCAATTACTGGGTATTCGCTCTCAATTATTTGTTTGCCAAAGGCAAATTTATTACTATTTTTTCCATGCTGTTTGGCGCCAGTACCATTTTATTGTCTCGCCGGCTTGAACAAAAATTCAATCGAATTTATTCCATTTATTATCGACGCATTTTCTTTTTATTCATCATTGGTCTACTCCATGCGTATCTGTTTTGGTACGGTGATATTTTAGTGACGTATGCTGTCTGTGGTTTTTGGATTATCTGGTTACGCCACTGGTCTGCCAAACGCTTAGCATGGCTGGGTTGCATGTTGATCAGCATTGGTTACGCTGTTGAATTTTATCCAGCCCTTGTCTGGCATTCGATGAGCACAGAAGCCATCCAAGAATTTTATCAATTTCTCGCTCCCAGCCAAATTGAGATTGCCCGTGAAGTGGCTATTTATCAAGGTTCTTGGTGGCAACAAATTCCTCATCGATTTGAAACTGTGTTTGTTTATCAAACCGAATATTTAATTACTCAAACCTTTTGGCTCATTAGTGGCATCATGCTGTTGGGAATGGCTTTATTTAAATGGGATGTTTTCAGTGGTAACCGCAGCCGGACATTTTATAAAAAATTAGCGATTATTTTTTTAGCCACGGGGTTACCCCTCACCGCCATCAGTTTATACGGTTTAATGGCCAATCAATGGCAAGTCAATGCGACCTTTTTATGGTTTAACGGCTTAGGTTACTTTGCCAGCCTATTGGTGGCTATCGGTTACATTGGACTGATGATATTAATCAGTCAATCAACCCGCTGGTCAGCATTGCAGCACAAACTTTGCTGTGTCGGGAGAATGGCTTTCACCAATTATTTATTACAAACATTTATCTGTTTTATTCTTTTTTATGGTCAAGGGTTTGGATTATTTGGTCAAGTGAACCGCATCGGTCAAATAACCATCGTCGTTATGATCTGGTTGCTGTTAATCTTTTTTTCAACACTGTGGTTGCACTATTTCAAATACGGTCCATTTGAATGGTTGTGGCGTAATGCGACTTATTTAAATTGGCAACCTATCCGACGCGATTAGCGAACATCCCAGGGTGTCATCTCCACAATCACGGGAGATGACAACTTGGTATCGGTCAATTATGACGATTTTTATCCCATAGATGCAACACTTTCATGTACAACATCCGGCAAACCCGATTTAACTCGTCCATCACTATGGGGTAAGCCACTTTCGGCAAAAAATCCTGCTCTATTTACTGTCTGCGATTTCTCCAAAATTCGGTTTACTTCGGCAATCTTGTTAGATAGTCGTTCGGATAATTGTTTTACTCTCTCATCACCTCGCTCTTCACTTTCAATATGAGATAATCCTTTTTGATAAGATTCGCGTGCTTTTTGATACTCACCACACCCCAGGTGAATATAACCCAATATTTCTGACAAAAGTGCCTGGACGGTATGATCATTTTCCTCTACACCTTGTTTAATCCGTTCAACTTCATTTTCTTGCTTTATTAGATAACGCTCTAACTGATAAAAATAACGGGCACATTCATCCAATAATCCTTTCATATCCACTAGGTTTCCTGTTTTAATCTGTTCACCAATCTTAGCTGTATATTTGTCAGCATCACAACCGACTGGAACCACAACTGGAAGGATATTATTGCCTAATGAAGAGAAAAATATCGTGAGTGTATTTAATGATGCTTGTCTTTGTACAAACGGATTATTCGTCACAGCAAGCACTGGCCCCTGAGGCCAAGGCTTATCCCGTGTGTTTAACTCTTCCAATAAACATCGCAGCTGATCGTCTGATTTTGGTGCTCTTAACTGATTGCTCCCAACCACTGGTTGAAACGGTGTATCAATTAATGTAAAAGTTACGCCTTTGGGCGGCCATTCCATTTGATCAGCCAACCATTGCATCACTTCGCTTTCTGTTGCCTGCTCTAGAAATACGCCCTCCTCTCTTTCCAGATTACTCACCCATTGTTTAATTTCATCTTCCGTCGCTTGTTTTGGAAGTCCTCCACCCTTATTTTTTAGTTTGTTGAATTTATCAGGAAAGCACTGTACTAATCCTGGTAAATTATTTAAATAGCGACTGCTTGAATTCCGACTACCTAATAAAAATATTTCAAACTCACCTGAGATAATTTTTCTATTCTCTACATCCTCATTTATCAAACACCACAAATAATCCAAGCGTTTAAACATAGCAGGAATAGAACCGCCAAAAACCATCCCCCACTGATACCGATAATTATCCACCGGTGGTGGTGGCACAGCCTCAATAAACCCAAGTGCTTTTAATTCAGAGTTAATAGATTCTTTTGTGGATTCAGTTAATTCATCCAATGATGGCACGTCACTTGCTCTTTTTTCTTCATCATTCCAGCGGTCTTGACTCCGACGTATCCATTCTCTCTGAGTCTTAGTCACCAACTTTCGTAATAAAGTTGGCTCCGGATGAGATTCCTCCTGTTCTTCTGAGACAGACTCTTCTTGTTTTCTTGAAGCAGCACTTAGCGATAATAACCGGGTAATTCGATCAAAAGCTGACTGGGGTCCATCCAACAATGGGTCAACCAATTTTGATAAAATCATGATCCTTGACTCAAGTAATTCAATATATTGTGGTGTTGATAAATTTTTTATAGTGGACCCCATTCGTTGGACAGCAACCAGGCTTGTTTAAGATATACTGCCTGAGTTTTTTATTGGCGCATAAGCGCCCCATTATTAAGATAAAACACAATTGTTATATCTAAATTCATCCGTCTGTGGAGAAGTTGTGGGCAAGGCTTGGTGCAAGTGGTGGGAAACACATCGTGTTTTCCACCACTTGTGCCGGTCTTGTCCATAGCTTCTCCACAGACACCTTTTACTGCAGATAAACGGCTGCAGGTGTCTGATAACCCAAGGATTGATGAAATCGCTCGTGGTTATAATAATTGAAGTACTCTTCCAATGCGTCATTCACGCAGGCGATGCTAGCAAATTCGCGTA